>CAZBKO010000080.1:0-10809 GCA_964492545.1 uncultured Lachnospiraceae bacterium | reverse complement strand
CAAGTCAATTTCAGATAATTGCAAGATCATTGTAATGGACGAACCGACTTCCTCATTGACTGATAGAGAAGTCTCGTACCTGTTTAATATCATAAATCAGCTGAAGAAAAACGGTGTTGGCATAATCTATATTTCACACAAACTGGAGGAAGTCTTTGAGATTGCGGATGACATTACAGTCTTGCGTGATGGAAAATTAGTTACGACATCTAGAATAGAAGATATCACCATGGATCAAGTTGTAGCATTTATGGTCGGCCGTGAACTAACACAACGATTTCCATCTAAGACGAACGAGCTTGGTGAAGAGTAGAAGATTTGGCTGAAGACGCTCAAAGATCTATTAGGGATATCAGCTTCGAATTACATTCAGGCGAGATCCTTGGTATTGCGGGACTCTTGGGTTCAGGCCGGACTGAATTACTGGAAACCATCTTCGGTATCAGGAAGAAGAAGTCAGGTAGAATTTACCATAAGGGCAAAGAAATACTTATCAAAGGGCCAAATGATGCTATAAAGAATAGCTTTGCGCTATGTACCGAAGAGCGCCGGTTCAACGGCCTATTCCCCGGTTTGAGCGTTGCTTTGAATTCAGTCATTGTAAATATCGAGAAATGTAGGCACCGATTGGGGTTCCTTAGTGATAGGCGTATAAGAGAAGATGCGAAGTGGGTTATTGACTCACTCAATGTTAAGACGCCGAAACAGACTGTACCGATACGTTCCCTTTCTGGTGGAAACCAGCAAAAAGTGATCGTGGGAAAATGGTTGTTAATGGATCCAGATATTATTCTAATGGATGAACCGACACGTGGTATTGATGTAGGCGCAAAATACGAGATTTATCAACTTATTATTGAATTTGCGACACGAGGGAAAGGTGTAATCTTTGTTTCTTCAGAAATGCCGGAACTTATGAGCATTTCTGATCGGATAATTGTTCTCAGTAACGGTCGGATTTCGGATATCTATAATGTTAGAGATGATCCAGAGCAAGTGACTCCGGAGAATATCTTTAGGTCCGCTGCAAAGTATTTATGAGCTAATATTGATCTGGTCTTCTACTAGAGCCCAAGACAGTGTTTGGAGCGGTATAGCTAGGCCACGTGCTTCATTCGATTCTACGAAGCATATTGATCAGAGGTGCATGAAATTGATAACGAAATCTTTACCCAGAAAGAAAACCAGCCAGCAATTGGATATCTTGGGAATCATACTTGATAACGCACTATATGCAATTATTGCATTGCTGATAGCTATCGTGATTTTCTTCGAGCCTTCCTTCTTTAGCATAGCAAATTTCAACGCAATTCTGACGCAGTCTTCCACTAGACTGATATTTGCCTGCGGTGTTGGTGGAATCATTGTATTAGGTGGAACCGATCTCTCTTTGGGACGTGCGGTTGGCTTGGCAGGAGTACTGTCCGCTTCCATGCTGCAGTCTGCAAGCTATGGCATGAAAGTATTTAAGTTCTCTCCATTGCCTATCTATATTCCAATACTACTGGCAATGCTTGTAACTACGTTATTCAGCGTGACTCACGGTTTTATTGTCTCAAAGTGGAATGTTGCGCCGTTTATAGCCTCCCTTGGTTTCCAACAGCTTATTTACGGTATTTGCTCTTTGTACTTTAATGGTACTTGCGGAGCAAATCCGATTTCCAATTTTACGCCGGAATTTGTTAGGTTCACACAAGGCAGGGTCAAGATCACCAGTCAATTCAGTATTTCCTATATCATGATATACGCGATCGCTATCTGTTTCTTGATGTGGTTCATTTGGAATAAGACTACACTTGGTAAGCACATGTTTGCAATCGGTGACAACCGCGAAGCTGCAAAGGTTTCCGGTGTGAACGTGCATAGACAGATGATTATCATTTATGCAATCGCAGGTTTGCTGTATGGTTTCGGCGGTGCACTGGAGGCGGGAAGAACAGGCTCCGCGATTAGCTCAATGTGTCAGGGCTATGAGTTGGATGCAATTGCGGCTTGCGTTGTCGGCGGTGTTTCAATGCGTGGTGGCACAGGCACAATTCTCGGGATAGTATTAGGTGTGATTATCTTTCAGATCATCTCCTACGGTTTGATTTACATTGGAGTCTCGCCTGACTGGCAATATGTTGTGAAAGGCCTGATTATTGTAATCGCCGTAGCCATCGATACGAGAAAACATATGCGTAGGAACTAATCAATTGACTGGATTTGTCTGCCAATTAAACTGCTTTGCCGGATCGTCTGCAATTACATGAAGTGTCTGAAGAGAAACGAAGATTACTAGGGAGGATGAAAATATGGGTCGAGAGAAACCGGTAGTTTTTGAAAATCTAAATCTAGCTGATGCTGTCATGATTGCGAGGGAGCGAGGCATTATTTTGGTTCCTGTAGCAACCACCGAAGGTCATGGCGACCATCTTCCGTTAAAAACAGATACGATGATTGCAGAATATCTCTGTGAAGAACTAAGCAAAGCAACAGGGCTTCCTGCTCTGTTGCCTACTCCGCTTAGACTCGGCTGTTCTCCTACGTTTCATTGGGATCTAAATGGTGATCCTGTGCCGGGGACTCTGGCAATTTCTCATGCAACTATGCATGCAGTCATTAAGGACTTGTGTCGAGGATTATGGTCATGTGGTTTTAGAAAAGTGATCTTCGTTCAGACGCATGGACAGGAATGGAATATGCAAACCATTACTCAAGAGGTTTGCACTGAATTGCGCAGGGAAAATAAGAATCTTTGGATTGCGGGTCCTACATATTGGGAGTTGTGTAGAAAGGTTATTGAGAGTGAGATTTCGGCACCGTTCTGGCATGCGGGCGAATGGGAGACCAGCGCGGCCATGCTTATTGATAAGTCTTTGGTGCATGAAGACCTTATTGAAGGCAAAGTCCGTATTCCGCTAATCGACAAGACGCTCATAAAACGATCAGTGTGTATGGATGAAAGTGAAGCTTTTGCGGTTCAGGATATTGCTTCTTGGGTGAATATTCCTAAACCGAACGAGTTGCATCATTTTGGAGTTGGCCCAACTGAGGCGATTCGGTCCGCTTCTGCGGAAAAAGGCGGTAAAGTACTTAGGCGTGCTTTTGAGAAATACTTAGCATTGTTGCGTGACCTTGAGACCTACTATGAGCCATGGGAGGTCCCCGGCGTGGATGTGTTACAGCGTCCGGAAACACCCAGATTTGAGGTGGACTACTAGGCTGTAAAAGAAACATAGACTTACTCGAGTAGACAGTGGAGGATAAGTGTGCATGAAGGATTATGTGTGTGGGATCGATATCGGATCAAGCTCGCTGAAAATTGTGTTTATTGCTAAGGATGGGAGTGTTATCGGCCCTTTCAGGCGTGAGATTGAAGCGTTTCACCCACAACCTATGTATGTGGAACAAGAGCCCGGTCAATGGTTTGAGTTAGTGCGAGAGATCTTGGGAGAGGCCTTTAGCACCGGTATGGTGGATAAGTATCATATTAAGGCAATCTTGCCTAGTGCAGCAACGCATACAGTGGTGTTGCTGGACGATGCGTTCCGGCCGGTTAGAAGAGCAATTATGTGGAATGACCAACGTAGTGCAGCGCTGGCTGGGGAATGCAGCTACTCTGAGCAAGTATTCGAATTAACAAATCACCTGCCGAGTCCGATGTGGAGTCTGTTTCATAACCTTTGGGTAAAGAAATATGAACCTGATAATTGGAAGAAAGTCCGTTATATGATGTTTCCAAAGGATTATCTACGGTTCCTGCTTACAGGAGTCTATTGCACAGATTATATAGATGCTGAAGGAACGCAGCTTTATGATGTACACCGTAGAGAATGGTCTGAACTCCTATGTTCGTATCTTGGCTTTCCCAAGGAACAGCTTCCTCCACTCTGCCATGCAACCGATGTTGCAGGCGGTGTTACCGCAGCAGCCGCCAAAGAATTAAACCTGTTGGAAGGAACGCCTGTTTATGTTGGAACAACCGATACTGCTTTGGAGCTCGTAGCGGCTGGAGCAATTCGGAAGGGGCAGGCTACAGTAAAACTGGCCACATCCGGACGTATTTGTATTATTACGGATAAGACATATCCGCATAGGCAGCTTGTCAATTACAGCCATGTGAAGGATGGACTTTACTACGTAGGTACAGGAACACGGTCATGCACAAGCTCCTTGCGTTGGTATAAAGACCGATTTGGCAAGTACGAGTCCATTCAGGCAATGGATGAGAAGAAAAGCGTCTATGCTATGTTGGATGAGAAAGCACAGAATATACCTGCGGGATCTCAGGGATTGTTCTTTCATCCGTATCTGCTAGGCGAATTTACACCCTATTCCAATGATAAGCTATGTGCCAGCTTTATAGGTGCTAGCATGAAACATACAGAAGCGCATTTTATCCGTGCTATTCTGGAAGGTACAGCCTATTCGTTGCGAGATTGTATGAGGCTTCTGGATGCAATGGGAATTAAAACAGATGCCGAGCATTTGCTACTGATTGGTGGTGGCAGTGCAAGTAAATTGTGGGGCACGATTCTGGCTAACATACTTAATCTCAGTTTAGCCGTACCAAAGTACAGTGATTCCTCATTTGGTGGTGCATTACTTGCAGGAGTTGCCAGTGGCATGTTTACAAGTCTGGAAGAAGCTTTTGACACGTGCAATGGAATTTCTGAAACAATAATACCGGAAGGTTCAGACATGGATATATATAACAAGTTATTCCCGGTATATACCAGGATAGTGTCTGCGCTTATGCCTATATATGAAGAGTTGGGGAATGTATTAGTGACCGGTTAAGGTAAGTAGTCAACCAATTTCAGTTTGGAGGTGAAGCTCCTTGCGAATTCCGGTATTTGTGGGTACTTATACATGTCCCATTGTGTTTGGTACCGGACAAATAGTCGACGGAAAAGGTGAAGGCATTTACCTGCTTGAACTTGACCTCGAGACAGGGAATCTTGAACACATTCGAACGGTTACCGGTGTCACGAACCCCTCTTACCTGGTATTCAACAAGAAAAACAGCTGTCTGTATGTAGTGAACGAATTGAAGGAGTTTGAAGGGGAGGCTTCCGGGTCAGTCAGTGCTTTTAGAGTATCACAAACAGATGCCACGCTAACCTACATCAATAAGCAGGCAACGGGTGGTACAGATCCATGTTTCGTCGAACTAAATCCTGATGGCACACATCTATACGTATGCAATTTCATGAGCGGAAGTGTATGCGTTTTTTCGACTAGTGCTGATGGAGCAATCGGACCTTATTCTCAGTTCATACAACACAAGGGCAGTAGTATCAACTTAAAAAGGCAAAGCGGGCCGCATCCACACTCTGTTATCTTCTCACCGGATGCACGGTATGTGTTTGTGCCCGATTTGGGGTTGGATAAGATCGTAACTTATAGGATCGGATCCAATATGCAGTTGCTGACCACAGTTGCCAATTCATGGTTTGCGACCAATCCGGGTGCCGGTCCACGCCATGGTGTTTTTGACTCCAAAGGGCGAAACTTCTATCTAATAAATGAGCTGGACTGCACAATACTTGTTCTTGAGCGTCTTGCAGAGGACGGCAGTTTCGCTCACTTGCAGACCGTGTCATCACTCCCTGAAGGCGCCTGTGTTTCCCATAATTCATGTGCAGATATTCATATTACACCAAATGATGCTTACGTGTACGGTTCAAATCGGGGACACAACAGCCTGATTATCTATAAGGTTGATCAGAAATCAGGACTGCTCTCCTATGCAGGTTGTCAGTCTTGTGAAGGGGAAACACCTAGAAACTTTGCGATTGATCCAACCGGTGGATATCTTTTGTGCGCAAATCAAGACAGTGACAATATTGTCGTATTTGAAATCGACTATGATACAGGTATGCTCTATAGAAAATCAGAAGTAACTATACCTACTCCTGTTTGTGTAAAGCCTTATATATTCTAATAAGTACGAAAGAAGAAGCTGGAATGGCGAATAGGAAGGTATAATCTTGCCTGTGTTTCGCATTCGATATTTATTTCTTGGATTTTTGGCTCTATGAAGGGGGTATATATGGAATGAGACCTGATGTACCTAAGAAAGCAAAAGCGTGTGTCTTAACAGAACCAGGCAAATTTGAGATCAAAATGGTTGATGTTCCTGAGCCGGGGTATCAAGAAGTGCTGTGCAAAATCAGGGCAGTCGCTATTTGTGGTAGTGATCCTGAGATCATACGTGGAGATCTCGCAGGCATTTGGCCACCTTCATACCCTTTTGTTGCAGGACATGAATGGGCCGGTGAAGTGGTAAGTATAGGATCAGGAGTGGTTGGTTTTGAACCCGGTGACAGAGTCGCAGGTCAGGCTCATAAGGGCTGTGGATTCTGTACTAATTGCCTAAATGGCAGATACAACCTGTGCTTGAATTACGGTAGAACGAGTGTGGGGCATGAACATTATGGCTTTACCGTAAATGGGGCTTACGCCCAATATGCTAAATACTCTCAAAAAAGCGTGAGCCACATTCCGGACAACGTTTCTTATGCAGAAGCTGCAATGGTAGACACGGTGGGTGTCGCCTTGCATGGTATTGAGCTGTCAGGAGTTACGTCAGGTGGCACGGTAGTTGTAATTGGGCCGGGTCCGATTGGACTAAGCGCAATGAGGCTTGCAAAAGCTTGCGGCGCATCGACAACCATTGTTATTGGAAGAGGCTCAAGACTTAAAGCAGCCAAAGAACTAGGTGCAGATCATATTATCGATTTCACAAAAGAGGATGTATATCAAAGAGTTGAGCAATTGACAAATGGAATTGGACCGGATGAAGTGTTTGAATGTTCCGGAGCAAAGGGAACTTTTAATCAGGCTGTCAGAATCGTTAAGAAAGGAGGAAAGGTAGTACTGCTGGGTGTAGCTACAGATGATGTAATGGAGGAGTTGCCATTCAAATATATTACACACAACGAAATAGCAATACATGGTTCGCGAGCAAATCCCAATGTGAGCGCCAAAGTCTTAGCGCTACTCTCATCAGGACAAGTCGTAGTAAAGGACATGATTACGCATAGATTCCATTTGGATGACTTTGCGGAAGCGCTTGATACATTTGTGAATCGTAAAGATGGTGCAGTTAAGGTAGCTATATTACCCAACGGAGAGCTTCACCCATTCTAACTAATATGATTTGGCGTAAGTATTTGTCTTTACGGTAATCAATGAAAGGAGTCCTCATTATCATGGATTCTGTAATAGTCATTGGTAGCGGTCTTATGGGGAGTGGCATAGCAGCAATAAGTGCGCTTGCAGGAAATAGGACAATTCTATCTGACCTTAACCTGGAGTTGGCTGAAAGTGGCTACACTAAAGCGTGTGATTGTATTGATGAATTACTTTGCAATGGCCTGACCTCAGAAGATAAGGCTTTAGCTGCAAAGGAACAGATTGAGATATCTGATAATCCTCTACTTTCAAGCAAAAAGGCATCAATGGTGATCGAAGCAGTCACGGAAGATTTAGAACTCAAGCAGAAACTCTTTAGAGAATTGGATGAGGTGTTTTCTATAGATATACCCTTATTGAGCAATACATCCGGCTTGAGAATAACAGACATAGCCAAGTACACAAAACACCCTGAGCGGACACTTACTACTCATTTTTGGTTTCCGGCGCATTTGGTACCTCTTATAGAAGTCGTAATGGGGGAACATTCTGATTATGACCTTGCGGTAAGAATAAAGGATGTTCTTACCAGTTGGGGAAAAGCACCGATCATTGTGAAGAAGGATTTGCCTGGGCAACTTGCTAATCGCATCTTGCAAGCGGTTATACGCGAGGCTGTCAATATTGTGGAGATGGGTTTGGCAGAACCCGAAGATGTAGACCTTGCTATCAAGATGGGAATGGGGATTCGGTTTCCGGTGTGGGGACCACTGGAGCATATCGATGCAGTTGGGCTTGATCTAGGCCTGAGTGTTCAAGAAAAAGTTTTGCCCAGCATATCATCTGCCACGATACCATCCCAGTATCTAAAGTCTTTAGTTGATCAAGGTGATTTAGGGCATAAGACCGGAAAAGGATTCTATGATTGGTCCAAAAAGAGTATGGACGCTTTGTCAAAGACACGGAATGACTTTATCATTGAAACTTTGAAGTTCTTTCAGAGAGGCAAATCCTAGCGCGTACGTTTTCTTTCGATAAACAGGAGGGGTGATTTTCGAGTGGCAAAGAACTATGTTGTCCGTCACAAGAATGATGTTGTCAATTATGAGGTGGAAAAATGTCAAGGGGGAGAAGGAAGTATATTTGTAAGGCAAATACTAGGATATGATGTAAATCTGCCTGTTCCCGGATTTCCGGAGGATTCAGAAGCATTTCACTTTGTTCATATTGCAACTTTGCCCAAAGGGAGCTCAGTAGGCGAGCATTCTCATTCCAACAGGGAAGAGGTCTATCTAATAATCAAGGGAAAGGCTGAATTGTGCGTTGATGGACGCAAATATGCCATGGAGCCAGGATCTGTAGGTCTGGTGAAACAGGGCGCCGTACATTCTATGACGAATGTCGGAGAAGAAGATATGCAAATGGTGGTTATGTAGAATCTAAATACAGAGTAGAGGGTGATTTTCGAGTGGCAAATACTCACGTTGTTCGACATATGAAAGATGTCATTAATCGCGAGGTAAAGAACTGTCAAGGGGGAGAAGGGAGTATATTTGTTAGGCAAATACTAGGATATGATTTGAATCTGCCTATTTCCGGGTTCCAAGGGGATTCGGAAGCATTTCACTTTATTCACATCACAACTTTGCCCAAAGGAAGCTCTGTAGGAGAACATCATCACATTGGTAACGAAGAGATTTACCTGGTAATCAAAGGCGTCGGCGAAATGGTTGTCGATGGAGACAAATATGTCATGAAACCAGGATCTATTGGCTTAGTAAAAGATGGAGCAGCTCACTCGATGAAGAACATTGGAGACGAAGAGCTGCAGATGCTGGTTGTGGAAGTGGAATTGAAGTAGAGTTTAATTCATGAGATCTGCGGGGTGTACATAATGGAAGCAAAGGCGGCGATTCTTAAGGAATTTGGCAAGGACTTGGTGGTTGAGGGCGTTCCTGTGCCCGAACCGAGTCAAGATGAAGTGCTGATCCGTGTGCGCGCCAGCGGATTATGTGGAACAGATATACATATACAGGAAGGGAAAATACCAACTGTCAGTCTTCCGTACGTACCCGGACATGAGATGGCGGGTGAAGTAGTTCAGGTAGGTAAAAACGTGGAGAACGTAAAGGTTGGTGACCGTGTCTGTGTACATATTGATGTTGTATGCAAAACATGCAAGTTCTGTACAATGGGCCGGCCCAACCTGTGCGCTAACCTGGTTCGGATCGGTTTTGAGAGAAACGGGTCACATCAGGAATACGCGGTCGTACCTGCCGATAATGTATTCAAAATAGGAAAATCCATCTCCTTTGAAGAAGCGGCAATCATCCCGGATGCTATAGCCTGCACATACCACGCAATAAGAACACAAGCAAAGGTAAGAGCGGGAGATAGAGTCTGTATCCTTGGTGTCGGGGGACTGGGATTTCACGAAATACAGATTGCCAAATTCCTCGGAGCTGAAGTATATGCGACGAGTAGAAAGAACGAGAAGATCAAAATATCCCGGGATTTTGGTGCAGATTATGGCATAAACACCCTAGAGTATGATCTTGTTCGTGAGATTGAGAGAATCACGAGCGGAGATATGTGTGATGTAGTAATAGACAACATAGGAATAGAATCATCCATCCAACTAGGCTTGGATATATGCAGGCCAGGAGGGAAAGTATTAATTGTTGGGTATACAGATGTTGTGTTCCAAGCAAACTACCAAGATATGATGAAGAATGAAAAGGAGATTATCGGTGTCAGAGGGAGCACAGCGCAGGAAATGGTAGAAGTGATAAGACTGATTGAGAACAGAAGCATTGTCCCGTATGTTTATAAGACTTATTCTCTGATGGAAATAAACACAGCGATAAGACACCTAAAGGAAGGAAGAAGTCTGGGGCGTTCCGTAATTGTCATGTAGATATGCTGATGCCGATCTTCGGCACTCCTTCAATAGTGCATGACATCCTTATTTACCGGTGCTGAAGATCGGCCTTGCTGCAAATGGTGACTTTCTTTTTGCCGACAACCTTGATCTTATGCTCTAGTTCCATCTAGATTCCTCTGTCCAGAGTCTATCGTGTAAGGATATCCTTCCCCTATTTGTCTTGTGCGGTAAAGAGACCCCCTATTTCAACTTAGTACTCACTTGGTTCAACCTGCATCTATCGGGCACACATGCATAGCATAGAGAGCCTGAAGCTGAACGGGCATGGTTTTGATACCGTTTACGTCGGCCTGGTGGATATGCTGTGATATTTGATGCTGAGGGTGAAGTTGCCGTCAGTGTTACACCGTGTGGATGTCATCTGCCCGGAGGCGGGCAAGATGATGGTGAGGCGTTTTCAAAGACAACCGTTCGTGAGGTTCGAGAAGAATGCGGACTAGATGTTCAGCACGAGAGCCATCGATGGGCAGTTTCCCGTACACTCTGTGCCCGCATCCTACTATCACGTTATCCAAGACATTCATGTTTCTAAAGGAATGGGCGATTTGGAAAGTCCGGGCTATCTCTAAGCGTGCGGTTTCTGCTGCAGGAAGCTGAGTTATATCCTTTCCTTCAAAGGTCACGAGTCCGGAGGTGGGGGGATACGCGTCTGAGACTATGCTAAAGGTAAGGCAGATGCAGTCTCAAAATCCTGTTCGGTGGCTCTCCACGCCAAACCCAGGCAGGTCCTGTTGATGAGGAAC
>CAZBKO010000079.1:0-10957 GCA_964492545.1 uncultured Lachnospiraceae bacterium | reverse complement strand
CAGACAGAGGCTATGACACTTGGTACAAGAATCGTAGTTATGAAGGATGGTATTGCACAACAGGTTGATACACCTAAGAACTTATATGATAATCCATGTAACTTATTCGTAGCAGGATTTATGGGATCACCTCAGATGAACTTCATCGATGCACAGGTTACACAGTCTGGTTCAGACGTTCTCCTTGTATTTGGTGCTCATTCAATCAAAGTTCCAGAGAACAAGGCAAAAGCTCTTGTTGATGGTGGATATGTTGATAAGACAGTTGTTATGGGTCTCCGTCCAGAAGATTTCCATGATGAGCAGATTACATTAGAGACAATGAAAGATTCTATCGTAGAAGTTACAATTAGATTATACGAAATGCTTGGTGCAGAAGTATTCTTATACTTCGATGTTGACCAGTTCAGCTGTACAGCAAGAGTTAACCCTCGTACAACAGCAAGACCTGGCGATACAATCAAGATGGCTATGGATACATCAAAGTTACATATCTTTGATAAGGAAACACAGCAGGTAATTGCTAACTAATATTTGAATTGATTTATTTGGAGGAAATGCGTAATTTTTATGCATTTCCTCTTTTATTTTTTGTCAAAATAGATTAATATATAGAGTAGTAAAATATTTTCGCAAGGGAGTGAAGCACACTATGATATCAAACCAGATTCTTTCAAGCACAATAGAGGGAATAAAGAATATTTCCAAAGTAGACTTTTGTGTAGCTGATACAGAAGGTAAAGTGATTGCATCTACATTTGAGGATGCAGAGAGTTATGAAGAGACGGTGTTAGCTTTTGTTGATTCACCAGCTGATAGTCAGGTAGTTCAGGACTTTCAGTTTTATAAAATCTTTGATGATAATAGATTAGAATATGTGTTATTAGCCAAAGGAAACGGCGATGACGCTTATATGGTAGGTAAGATGGCAACATTTCAGATTCAGAATCTGTTAGTTGCATACAAGGAACGCTTTGATAAGGATAACTTTATCAAGAATCTTTTATTAGACAATCTTTTATTGGTAGATATTTACAATAGAGCCAAAAAGCTTCATATTGAAGCTAATACCAAGAGAGTGGTATACTTAATCGAGGCTGAACATGACAAGGATAATACAGCACTCGAGACTATGAGAGGAATTTATGCCGGCAAAACTAAGGATTTCATCACAGCAGTAGATGAGAAGAATATTATTATTGTCAGAGAAGTATCCCCTACAGAGACATATGAAGACCTTGAGAAGGTGGCTAACACATTGCTTGACACAATTAATGCGGAGGCTATGATAAAGGTTAATATAAGCTTTGGTACTATCGTTAATGACCTTAAGGAAGTATCAAGATCATATAAGGAAGCAACTATGGCACTTGACGTTGGTAAGATTTTCTACAGCGGAAAGAATGTCGTTGCCTATAACAAGCTAGGAATTGGACGTCTTATATATCAGTTACCAATTCCATTGTGTAAAATGTTCATTAAGGAAATATTCGATGGTAAATCACCTGACGAATTTGATGATGAGACACTTACCACAATTAATAAGTTCTTTGAGAACAGTCTTAATGTTTCAGAGACATCTAGACAGCTGTATATTCACAGAAATACACTTGTATATCGTCTGGACAAGCTTCAGAAGGCAACGAATCTTGATCTTAGAGTATTCGAGGATGCTATTACCTTTAAGATTGCGTTAATGGTTGTTAAGTATATGAAGTATATGGATTCTGTGAATGATTTTTACAAAAATTAGAAAGGCAGAATAACAATGATTGTATTGGAAAATGTAAGTAAGGCATATTCAACAGGTGCGCCTGCAATCAATCAGATAAACCTAAAGATAGAAAAAGGTGAATTTGTATTTATAGTTGGTAACAGTGGTTCGGGAAAATCAACCTTGATTAAGCTCCTTTTGAAGGAGTTAGAACCTACAGAAGGCAAGATATATATTAATGATAAATGTCTTAACAGAATGAAGAGAAATAAGATACCTTATCTCAGAAGAGATATCGGCGTTGTTTTTCAGGATTTCAGACTGCTTAAGGACAGAAATATTTATGAAAATATAGCATTTGCACAGCGCGTTGTGGAAACTCCAATCAGAACAATACGACGAAGAGTCCCAGCAATGCTTGCACTTGTTGGACTTTCCGACAAATACCGCTCATATCCGAAGGAATTATCAGGTGGTGAGCAGCAGAGAGTTGCTCTTGCAAGAGCACTGGTGAATAATCCATCCATATTATTGGCTGATGAGCCAACAGGTAATCTTGATCCGAAGAATTCATGGGAAATTATGAAATTGTTAGACGAGATTAACAAGAGAGGAACAACAGTACTTGTAGTTACACATAACAGAGAAATCGTTGAAGCTATGAATAAGCGTGTAATTACAATGAATAAAGGCGTAATTATCAGCGACGAAAAAAAGGGTGGTTATCATGAAGTTTAATACATTATTATATAGTATTAAGCAGGGATTTAAAAACATTAAGCGTAACAAGCTGTTTTCATTGGCTTCCATTGGAACGATTGCAGCCTGTATATTCCTGCTTGGTATGTTTTATGCCATATTAGCTAACTTTCAGCATATGGTTAAGGAGACGGAAGAGAATGTTTGTATCACGGTATTTTTTGACTATGATATTGAACAGGAACAGATAGATAAAATAGGCGCGACCATTAAGAAGCGTGCAGAGGTAGCAAAGATTGATTATACTTCGGCAGAGGATGCATGGAAAGCTTTTCAGGGAGATTATTTCGGAGATTCTCCTGAGCTTGCAGAGGGATTTGAAGAGGACAACCCATTAGCAAATTCTGCATCTTACCAGGTATATCTCAATGATATTTCCATGCAGTCAGCACTTAAGTCATATATTGAGAAGATATCAGGAGTTAGAAAGGTAAATGGTTCTGAAGTTGTGGCCAACACGCTTACGGACTTTGGAAAAATTGTTTCATATATTTCCATAGCAATTATTATTGTACTTCTTGCAGTGGGTATATTCCTCATAAGTAACACCGTTATGATAGGTATAGCAGTAAGAAAAGAAGAAATTGGTATTATGAAGCTGATTGGTGCAACAGACTTTTTTGTAAGAGCACCATTTATTGTCGAAGGTATTATCATAGGTGTTATTGGAGCCTGTATTCCACTTATTGCCCTATTCTTCTTATATAAAAATGTAATACTATATTTGGTTGATCAGTTCCAGACAATTTCGTCACAGGCAACATTTTTATCAATGCACACCATTTTTTGTGTTATGACTCCACTTGCACTTATTATAGGTGCCGGTATAGGATTTGTTGGAAGCATGATTACTATCAGAAAGCATTTGAGAGTATAGGAGGTGCGCTAAGTGAAAAAAAGACTATTTACATGTATATGTTTATTGTTGATATGTGCAATGACACTTTCCAATGCGGATTCGCTGTTTGCTACTATACAGGATGAAGAAGATAAGAAGCAGCAGATGGAAGATGATTTAGAGGATGTTAAGAGTGTGATCGAGGAGCTTGAGCAGTACAAGAGTAATCAGGAAGCATATATTAGCAAGATGGATGCGCAGCTCACGAAGGTAACAGATTCGATTTATGAATATAAGCAGCAGGCGGAAGAAAAGCAGACCGCTATTGCTAAGAAGAAGAAACAGATTAAGGCAGCTAAGGCTGATATTGAAGTACAGTATGAGAACATGAAGAAACGTATACAGTTTATGTATGAAAATGGAAATACATTGTATGCTGAGATGGTACTGTCATCAAAAAGTATTTCGGATTTTTTAAATCGTGCGGAATATATCAGCGATATAACCGAATATGATAGAAAGATGCTTACTAAGCTTCAAAATTCAAAGGCAAAGCTTAACAAGCAGAAGGCAAAGCTTGAATCAGAGCAGGAAGAATTAAATGACCTGATTGCAAAGACAGAGAAGGAACAGGCTGATATGCAGCAGCTTATTTCCGCTAAACAGTCAGTGATTAAGGAATATGATGATAATATAAGTACCAAGGAAGAAGCAGCAGCAGCTCTCAAGGAAGATATTAAGGCTCAGGAGGCAATTATCTCTGAGTTGAAGGAACTTGAAAGAAAGAGAAAAGAAGAAGAAGAAAGACGTCGTCAGGAAGCTCTAAAACAGCAGCAACAGGCAGATTTACCAACCTATGATGGTGGTGTATTTAAATGGCCGCTTCCCGGATATTCATATATAAGCTCTGAGTTTGGATATAGAACAGATCCATTTACAGGAGAGCAGGCTTATCATAATGGTCTGGATATTCCGGCACCGGAGGGAACTCCAATCATTGCAGCCTATGATGGTGAAGTTATATGGGCATATTTAAGCTCATCAGCCGGTAACTGGATAGGTATTGATCATGGTGACGGAATTACGACAATTTATATGCATGCATCAAAGCTTTTGGTTTCAGCAGGACAGAAAGTGAAGGCGGGAGATACCATTGCTCTTGTTGGTACAACAGGACGTTCAACAGGTAATCATTTACATTTTACTGTAAGAGTAAATGGTGCAGATGTTAATCCACACGATTATGTTGGTGGTTGATAAGAATACAGAATGTATGAAAGAATCAGCTTTATAGCTGATTTTTTCACTATATAGAATTGCAATGTCAAAAGTCAGTGAAAATGCAAGATATGGACGTTTTGACAATAGGGGTTAGATACAGCATAAGAATGAAAGGAATGATATAATGGAAGAAAATAATAACAAGGAATATTATAGGGGACTGATAACCGGCGCACTCTGCGCAATTGTGGTTATCCTACTCGTATTGACAGGCAGCAAACTAAAGACAATTATATCACAGGATAAAAGCATACCCGATATAGATCAGTTAGGAAGCTCCAGTACAGAGGAAAATGAAACGACAGCAACGCTTGATACAATCAAGGATAAAATGCAAAACATTTATGACCAGATAGATTCGCTGTATTTAAATGATATTGATATGAATGCGATGGAGGATGCTGTTTGCAAAGCAATGGTTGATTCCTTGGGTGATGTGTACACTGTTTACTATAATGAGGAAGAGCTTGATAGTATGCTTCAGAGTGTAAATGGCTCGTATTGTGGTATTGGTGTGGCTGTAGGACAGAATGTTGATGATAAGAAAATATATGTCACTACTGTATTTTCAACAAGTCCGGCAAAGAAAGCAGGAATACAGCCTGGAGACCAGATTATTAAGGTTGATGATAATGAAGTGGGCGAAAATACACTTGATACAGTAGTTTCATGGGTAAAAGGTGATGAGGGAACAGAGGTTACGGTAACAGTTATAAGGGATGAAAAGGAACAGTCATTTACAATGAAGAGGAGCGATATTGAAATCGATACGGTTTATTCAAAAATGCTTGACAACAATGTTGGGTATATCGAGGTGGCTGAATTTGATGAGGTAACAACATCACAGTTTTCAAAGGCGGTTGAAGATTTGAAATCCCAGGGAATGGAGAAGATAATTGTAGACCTTAGAGATAATCCGGGCGGCCGAATGGATGTTGTGTGCGATATGGTCAACACATTTCTTGAGAAGGATAAGCTGATTCTGTATACAGAGGATAAGGCTGGAAATAGAGAAGAACAGTCAAGTACAAGGGATGGCGAGCTTATTGGAATGCCACTGGTTGTATTGGTAAATGGCAACAGTGCCAGTGCTTCGGAGGTATTTACCGGTGTTATTAAGGATTACAAGCTTGGCACAGTTGTTGGAACGCAGACATTTGGCAAAGGTATTGTTCAGAGGCTTGTACCACTCAATGATTCTACAGCTTTAAAGGTTACTTACTCAAAGTATTTTACACCTGGAGGCGTCAATATACATGGCACAGGAATTACACCTGATGAGATTGTTGAACTTCCAAATAAGGCTGAGAGTCCATTTAATTTAAAGACAGATGAGAAGGATACTCAGTTAGAAAAGGCGATAGAGGTATTAAAGTAATAATCGAAAATATGTTTGCTTTTTGACCCCTGATGTGATATTATGATGTGACATACAACATTGTAATTTCATCATCGGGGGTGATTTTTTGGCTGAATTTAAGCTTATTTCAGAATATCAACCTACTGGAGACCAGCCGCAGGCTATCAGGGAACTGGTAGATGGATTCAGAGAGGGCAACCAGTGTGAGACACTGCTTGGCGTAACCGGATCCGGTAAGACATTTACTATGGCGAACGTGATTAAGGAACTTAAGAAACCTACACTTATACTTGCGCATAACAAGACTTTGGCGGCACAGTTATATGGTGAGTTTAAGGAGTTTTTTCCAGAGAACGCAGTTGAATATTTTGTTTCATATTATGATTATTACCAGCCGGAGGCATATGTTCCTTCGACTGACACATATATAGAGAAGGATTCATCAATTAATGACGAGATTGATAAGCTTAGGCATTCAGCTACAGCAGCATTGTCAGAGAGAGATGATGTCATCATTATTTCCAGTGTATCATGTATATATGGTCTTGGAAGTCCGATTGATTATCAGAGTATGGTGCTAAGCATCAGACCTGGTATGATTAAGGATCGTGATGAAGTTATTAAGAGATTAATAGATATTCAGTACACTCGAAATGATATGGATTTTAAGCGTGGTACTTTTAGAGTACGAGGCGATGTGGTGGAGATATTTCCTGTTGCATCTAGTGAGAATGCTATCAGAGTGGAATTTTTCGGAGATGAGATTGATAGAATTACTGAGATGGACCCACTCACAGGTGAGATTAAGTGCAGGCTTGAGCATATTGCAATTTTCCCTGCATCACATTATGTTTTTCCTAAGGATAAGATTAACGAAGCGTGTAATAATATAGAGAAGGAGCTGGAAGAACAGGTTACTTTTTTTAAGAGCGAGGACAAGCTTTTAGAGGCTCAGAGGATATCAGAGAGAACTAATTTTGATATTGAGATGCTTAGAGAGACCGGGTTCTGTTCAGGCATTGAGAATTATTCCAGACATTTGGCAGGTTTACAGCCTGGTGAGACGCCTCATACTCTTATTGATTACTTCCCGGATGAATTCCTGATAATAGTTGATGAGTCACATATTACTATTCCTCAGGTTAGAGGAATGTTTGCAGGTGACAGATCACGTAAGACAACACTTGTTAATTATGGATTTAGACTTCCTTCAGCACTTGACAACAGACCACTTAATTTTGAAGAATTTGAGAGCAAGATAGACCAGATTATGTTTGTTTCGGCTACACCTAATGTGTATGAGTCGGAGCATGAGATGTTAAGAGCGGAGCAGATTATCAGACCTACCGGACTTCTTGATCCTGAAGTTATTGTAAGACCGGTTGAAGGTCAAATTGATGATCTTATTGCTGAGATTACCAAGGAGACTGAGAAGAAGCACAAGGTGCTTGTGACGACACTTACTAAGCGAATGGCGGAAGATTTGACAGATTATATGAAGGAAGTTGGAATCAGGGTAAGATATTTACATTCAGATATTGATACACTTGAGAGATCTGAGATCATAAGAGATATGAGACTGGACGTGTTCGACGTCCTTGTGGGTATCAATTTACTTCGAGAGGGACTTGATATACCGGAAATTACACTGGTTGCCATACTTGACGCAGATAAGGAAGGCTTCTTAAGATCAGAAACTTCACTTATTCAGACCATTGGTAGAGCAGCGAGAAATAGTGAAGGCCACGTTATCATGTACGCAGATAATATGACAGATTCCATGAATAAGGCCATAACTGAGACTAACAGAAGACGCCAGATTCAGATGGAATATAATCAGGAGCACGGCATTACTCCAACTACTATTAAGAAGAGCGTGCGAGATCTTATTAGCATTTCCAAGGCGGCAGATAAGACGATTAAGGATATAGAGAAAGATCCGGAATCAATGAGTCAGGCAGAGCTTGAGAAGCTAATCAAGAGTATTACTAAACAGATGCAGAAGGCAGCTACTGAGCTTGATTTTGAGGCAGCAGCAGAGTTAAGAGATAAGATGATGATTCTTAAGAAGGAGTATCAGAAGAGCTATGGCAACTAAGAATAATAACACACAATATATTAAGATAAGAGGGGCAGCAGAGCATAACCTTAAGAATATAGATATAGATATTCCAAGAGATAAGTTTGTTGTACTTACAGGTCTCAGCGGATCCGGTAAGTCATCCCTCGCATTCGACACTATTTATGCAGAGGGACAGAGAAGATATATGGAGTCGTTATCTTCTTATGCAAGACAGTTTCTTGGACAGATGGAGAAGCCTAATGTGGAGAAGATAGAAGGATTGTCACCTGCGATTTCCATCGATCAGAAGTCGACTAACAGGAACCCTCGTTCCACAGTTGGCACGGTAACAGAGGTATATGATTATTTTAGATTATTATATGCTAGAATTGGTATTCCTCATTGTCCTAAGTGTGGCAAGGAGATTAAGAAGCAAACTGTAGACCAGATGGTAGATCAGATTATGACAATGCCTGAGAGAACGAAGATTCAGCTTCTTGCACCTGTTGTAAGAGGGCGAAAGGGAGAGCATGTAAAGGTTCTTGAGCATGCTAAGAAGGCAGGCTATGTAAGAGTACGTGTTGATGGCAATATGTATGAATTGTCGGAGGAGATTAAGCTTGATAAGAACGTTAAGCATAACATAGAGATAGTTGTAGACAGGCTTGCAGTTAGAGAAGGCATTGAGAAGAGACTTGCAGATTCAATTGAAAATGTACTGCATTTGGCAGAGGGTCTTATGATTGTTGATGTTATAGATGGTGAACCTGTGAACTTCAGCCAAAGTTTTTCGTGTCCTGATTGTGGAATTAGTATTGATGAAGTGGAACCTAGAAGCTTTTCATTTAACAATCCATTCGGAGCTTGTCCGGTATGTTTTGGATTGGGATATAAGATGGAATTCGATGTGGATCTTATGATACCGGACAAGAAGTTGAGTATCAGTGAGGGTGCAATTCAGGTGATGGGATGGCAGTCCGCTTCAACTAAAGGAAGCTTCACCAATGCTATTTTATCTGCTATGGCAGAGCAGTATCATTTTGATTTGGATACACCATTTGGAGAGTATCCTAAGGAAGTTCAGGATATTATTATTAATGGTACTAATGGAAGAGAGGTTAAGGTTCATTACAAAGGTCAGCGTGGTGAAGGTGTGTATGATATTGCATTTGAAGGACTTATTCGCAACGTTCAGAAGAGATACAGAGAGACAAGCTCTGATACCATGAAGCAGGAATATGAGGAATTTATGAGAATTACGCCTTGTAATGAATGTCATGGGCAGAGACTTAAGAAGGAATCACTGGCAGTCACAGTAGCAGATAAGAATATTTATGAGATAACGAATATGTCAGTTACACAGCTATATGATTTTCTTACGGATATGCCACTTACTGACAGACAGAATCTTATCGGTGCACAGATACTTAAGGAAATTAGATCAAGAATAGGCTTCCTTAAGGATGTAGGACTTGAATATTTATCACTTGCCAGAGCAACAGCCAGTCTTTCAGGTGGTGAGGCACAGAGAATACGACTTGCTACACAGATTGGTTCGGGACTTGTTGGTGTTGCATATATACTGGATGAGCCAAGCATTGGTTTACATCAGAGGGATAATGATAAGCTGCTTGGAGCACTTATGCATTTGAGAGACCTTGGAAATACACTTCTTGTTGTTGAACATGATGAGGATACCATGTTGGCAGCAGATTATATAGTCGATATAGGTCCTGGAGCCGGTGAACATGGTGGAGAGGTTATTGCTACCGGAACAGCTAAGGAAATAATGAAGAATAAGAAGTCTATCACAGGAGCATATCTTAGTGGAAGAATTAAGATACCGGTACCTGATGAGAGAAGAAAGCCGACCGGAAAGATTACTATTAAGGGTGCAAGACAGAATAATCTTAAGAATATAGATGTTGATATTCCACTTGGAATTATGACCTGCATTACAGGTGTGTCTGGCTCGGGAAAGAGCTCACTTATCAATGAAATTCTGTATAAGTCACTTGCTAAGACTCTTAACAGAGCTAGAACAATACCGGGTGACCATGATGAGATTATAGGTGTGGAGCAGCTTGATAAAATTATTGATATTGATCAGTCGCCGATTGGACGTACTCCACGTTCCAACCCTGCCACATACACAGGTGTATTTGACCAGATTAGGGATTTGTTTGCATCAACTAATGATGCCAAGGCAAAAGGATATTCCAAGGGAAGATTTAGCTTCAATGTTAAAGGCGGACGCTGTGAGGCTTGTTCGGGAGATGGAATCATCAAGATAGAGATGCACTTTTTACCTGATGTATATGTTCCGTGTGAGGTGTGTGAAGGTAAGAGGTATAATCGTGAAACACTTGATGTGAGATACAAGGGAAAGAGCATTTATGATGTCCTTGATATGACTGTTGAAGAGGCCTGTGAATTTTTCAAGAATGTGCCTTCTATTTATAGAAAGATTAAGACCCTTAATGATGTTGGACTATCCTACATTAAGTTAGGTCAGCCATCCACAACATTGTCAGGTGGTGAGGCGCAGAGAATCAAGCTGGCAACAGAACTTAGCAAGAGAAGTACAGGCAAGACCATTTATATTCTTGATGAGCCTACGACAGGCCTTCATTTTGCGGATGTTCATAAG
Organism: uncultured Lachnospiraceae bacterium; assembly: GCA_964492545.1. Lineage (GTDB taxonomy): Bacteria > Bacillota > Clostridia > Lachnospirales > Lachnospiraceae > RGIG1934. Next base: position 293 of record CAZBKO010000079.1, on the reverse strand, counting down.
CTGGTCGAGATTCTCAGACAGCTTTCTGAAGGTGGAAATACGGTGGTTGTAATTGAACATAACCTAGATGTTATCAAGGTTGCAGACTACATTATTGATATTGGACCTGAAGGCGGTGAGGGCGGCGGAACTGTAATCGCAAAGGGTACACCTGAGGAGGTTGCAGAGAATCCGGCATCATACACAGGAATATATGTAAAAAAATACTTAGAAAAGTAAAATATATATTAAATAATACGGCTCTTCGTGTATAGTTGTGGGTCAAATTTTCTGAAAGCTTAGTGTTTATGCTG
>CAZBKO010000078.1:0-10995 GCA_964492545.1 uncultured Lachnospiraceae bacterium | reverse complement strand
CTTGGAATGGACTATATTGAGACAACAAGAACATTGCTAAGATATGAGCTGCCTCTAAATGAAATCATATATGATTTCTTCGATGCACTTAAGTCACGTTCCAGAGGCTATGCATCCTTTGATTACGAAATTAAGGGCTACAATCAGTCTGAGCTTGTTAAGCTTGATATCCTTATTAATAAGGAAGAGGTTGATGCTTTATCGTTTATTGTACATGCATCTACGGCATACGAGCGAGGCAGAAAGATGTGTGAGAAGTTAAAGGATGAGATACCAAGACATTTATTTGAAATACCAATACAGGCGGCAGTTGGAAGCAAGGTAATTGCCAGAGAAACAGTTAAGGCTGTGAGAAAGGATGTCCTTGCCAAGTGTTATGGCGGTGATATATCGAGAAAGAAAAAGCTTCTTGAGAAACAGAAGGAAGGTAAGAAACGAATGCGTCAGATTGGTAATGTAGAAATACCACAGAAGGCATTTATGAGTGTTCTTAAACTGGATGACAAGTAATGAATAATACCAATAATTCGGGGATATATATACATATCCCCTTTTGCATTAGAAAATGTAAATACTGTGATTTTCTTTCCTTCAATAAGGAAAATGCTGACATGTATGTTGAGGCTTTAATAAGAGAAATACAATGCTATAACTATGATAGAACTGTGGATTCAGTATTCTTTGGAGGTGGCACACCTTCGGTTTTGTCATCTAACTCAATAGCACGAATTCTTGAAAATGTGTATAACACATTTAATGTATCAGAAGACTGCGAGGTTACAATGGAATGCAATCCGGGTACACTTACAAAGGAGAGTGTATCTGGATACGTAAAAGCAGGCGTTAACAGGATAAGTATTGGACTTCAAAGCACAATAGATGAAGAACTTAAGGCTCTTGGAAGAATTCATACATATAATGAATTTTTGAAATCATATGACATGGTTAGAAATGCAGGGATTCATAATGTGAATATTGATATTATGAGTGCAATTCCATTACAGACAATAAAGAGCTATGAGACGACATTGGACAGAGTAATGTCCCTAAGACCGGAACATATTTCTGCATACAGTCTTATAATAGAAGAAGGTACACCTTTTTATGATATGAATCAAAGAGGAGAGCTGTTGCTTCCAAAAGAGGAAGATGAACGAAAAATGTATCATTTGACTAAAACACTTCTTGCTGCAAACGGATACGACAGGTATGAAATATCAAACTACAGCCTGAAAAATTTCGAGAGCAGACATAATATAAAATATTGGGAGCGCAAGGAGTATATTGGCCTAGGTCTTGGTGCATCATCTCTCATAGATAATATGAGATGCAATAATATAAAGAATTATTCAGAATATTTATCCAATTCAAAACTTGAAAATATTCGTGAAAATATAACATTCCTCAATAAAGAAGACATGGTAGAAGAGTATATGTATCTTGGATTACGAATGATAAAGGGAATAGATGCGGCCAGCTTTGAGAGAGAGTTTGGCAGAAGTTTAGAAAGTGTTTATGGTAATGTAATAAATAAACTACTAAAGGAGAAATTGGTTGCTTACAATGGCAAAAACCTTGCACTTACTGAATTTGGAATAGACATCAGTAACAGAGTTATGGCGGAGTTTCTGCTTGATATCTTAGAGTAGTATTGCTATAATAAGATTTAATGAACATTTAAGGAGGAAAAAATGAACGACGTATATGTTGAATGGCTAATTAAGAGAAAGTCTACCCTGTCAGGTATTTTACTGAGAGCATTGTCAATTGTTTTGATTGTTGGGTGTGTATTCGTGTTTTTGTTTTTTGGAATTATTGGATTAATTCTCGAAATGATAGCATGCTACCTTGCATTTTTTATTTTCAGAATGACATCGGTAGAATATGAGTATATCTATCTATCAGGTGAACTTGGGATAGACAAGGTTATGGGAAAATCAAAGAGAAAGAAGCTCGCAAGAATTGATATGAGTACAGTTGAGGTTGTGGCACCTGTTGGACATGATGAATTATCTGAATATAAGAATAAGAAGTGTTTATATAAGGACTATACATCACTTATGAATCTTAATACAGTATATTCTGTTTATTACAGAAAGGATTCAGATTTATTAAAAATTGATTTTGAGCCTAATTCTAAGATAATGGAAGCAATGCAGCTGCAGTCACCACGAAAGGTGTTTATTCAAAACTAGTCAAAAATTCAATTGACATCTGTATAAAGTTTTGATAGAATTTTTAGAATATCTAAAGAAAGTGAGGAATTAAGAAAATGGGAACAATTATTGGCGATGGAATTACATTTGATGATGTGCTTTTAGTTCCAGGTTATTCAGAATTTACGCCTAATAAGGCAGATTTATCAACTTATCTTACTAAGAAGATTAAGTTAAACATTCCTATGATGAGTGCCGGTATGGATACCGTTACTGAACATAGAATGGCAATTGCTATGGCAAGACAGGGTGGAATCGGTATTATTCACAAGAATATGTCAGTGGAAGCTCAGGCAGAAGAGGTTGATAAAGTTAAGCGTTCTGAATACGGTGTTATTACGGATCCATTTTACTTATCACCTGAACATACATTGGAAGATGCGAACAATCTTATGTCAAAGTTCAGAATTTCCGGAGTACCTGTTACAGAAGGAAAGAAACTGGTTGGTATTATTACTAATCGTGATCTTAAGTTTGAGACAGATTTTTCCAAAAAAATTAAAGAGTCAATGACAAGTGAAGGCCTTGTTACAGCTAAGGAAGGTATCACATTAGAAGAAGCTAAGGCAATTCTTGCATCTGCAAGAAAGGAGAAGCTTCCAATTGTTGATGATGATTTTAATCTTAAAGGATTAATAACAATTAAAGATATAGAGAAGACAATTAAGTATCCTTCATCTGCTAAAGATGATCAGGGAAGATTATTGTGTGGAGCAGCAGTTGGTATAACCAACAATGTTATGGAGCGTGTTTCAGCATTGGTTGAAGCAAAGGTTGACTGTATAGTTATCGATTCAGCACATGGTCATTCTAAGAACATAATTGACACTGTTAAGAAGATTAAGGCTGCTTATCCTGATTTGCAGGTTATAGCAGGAAATGTTGCTACAGGAGCAGCTACTAAGGATTTAATAGATGCTGGTGTTGATGCAGTTAAGGTTGGTATTGGACCTGGTTCAATCTGTACAACTAGGGTTGTAGCAGGTATTGGTGTACCACAGATTACAGCTATTATGGATTGCTACGCAGCTGCTAAAGAATCAGGAATTCCTATAATTGCAGATGGTGGTATTAAGTTCTCAGGAGATATGACAAAGGCAATTGCAGCAGGTGCTAACGTATGCATGATGGGTAGCATTTTTGCAGGTTGTGATGAGAGCCCGGGAACATTTGAGTTATTCCAGGGAAGAAAGTACAAGGTATATAGAGGAATGGGATCCATTGCAGCTATGGAGAACGGCAGCAAGGATAGATATTTCCAGACAGATGCTAAGAAGCTTGTTCCAGAAGGTGTTGAAGGACGAGTTGCTTACAAGGGAACTGTTGAGGATACAGTGTTCCAGTTAGTTGGTGGTATCAGATCAGGTATGGGATATTGTGGAACTCCAACAATAGAATTACTAAAAGAAAACGGCAAGTTTGTTAAGATATCAAGTGCATCACTTAAGGAAAGCCATCCACATGATATTCATATCACAAAGGAAGCTCCTAATTACAGTATAGATGCATAATTAATAGAATGTATATGTGTACTTAATGATATTTGAACTAAAGAATCATCAACTTCGGTTATGAAATCCGGGGCTGATGATTCTTTTTTCTTTTCAGTAAAATTGGCGATATATGCTGATAAAGTCGAAATATGTAACTGTTTTTGTCTTGTATCAATATAAGTAATATGGTATTATATAATAATAAATTTACATAATGTAGGTGGGTAATGTACGATAAGATAATTGAGATTATTTCTTCCATGATACCGGATGGAACGGGGGATAAGAAAGATAATATTAGAAAATGGACAATATATTGCATAACTGCTATTATTATAACTGTGGTTATGCTTATTATAGTTGTGAAGAATGCTGATATGTCAGATGAGGGTACTATGACAGAGACAATTGATATAGAGTCTACAGCGTCAGAAACAACAATCACAGAAACGGCAACCACAGAAACGGCAACCACAGAAATGGCAACGACAGAAACAACAACTACAGAGCCAACAACCACAGAAACGACAACTATAGAGTCATCTACAGAGCCGGAATCAGAGGATAAAGTATACAGCAAAGTAGATGAATTTGTATATTCTACATATAGGGTTAATGTTAGGGAAACCCCTGACGGAAGGATATTAGGATCAATTGCCAAGGGAGCCCAGATAAAGAGAATTGGCATAGGTAGTAATAATTGGAGCAGAGTTGAATACAATGGTCAGATTGGATACATTTCTTCAACATACTTAGAGACAAGATAGAAAATAATATTCAGGAACAATTCTGAATATGGAGGTATATATGGATAATCATATAAGTGAGATTTACCAGAGATTAATTGAATCATTTATAAAAACAGGATGTATGATAATATATTGGGATGGAATGCCATTTGCTTCAAAAGTCACATATGTATCATCAAATATCACATCTCTTGAATTTACAACACAGGAGTGTAAACAGGAGGGATTTCTTGGAAACCATCTCATTGACAGTAATTATGATGTATGTGGTCTTAATCGACAAATGCTAATATCAGGTGAAACTAATGAATATGACATAGAATATCTTTATCACACATATACGGGAAGAGAGATTTGGCTTAGTGAGAGAACAAGTGTAATATATGTGGAAGGGCAGATAGCTTACGGAGAAACCATAATCAGAGACATTTCTGAAATGAAGCTTCAGGAACATTTACTTGATGAATATGGAAAAGATGTCCGTGATAAGGATACCAAGAGCTTAAGCGAATATGGTTTAGCAGGACTGAAATTTGAACTTAGAAATATTATGAGTTTAAAGGAACTTCAGGCTTATCAGGATATATTTTGCAAGGCACAGTCTATTTATGGTGTATGCTACGATAGCAATGGCAACAGATTGACGAAGCTGTCAATTGGAAAAGAAGACAGAGCTATGCTTATGAATAGCATTGGAAGAATCAAGACATATCACAATTTTGATGATATTGCAAGGGCTGTTATTATGTCCAGCGATATTGTGAAAATGGAAAGTGATATTGAGGGAGTAAAGATGATTGGACTTCCAATTAAGTATGATAACGACATTAAGGGAGTATGGGCAATTGCTTATGTTGGGTCTTCATGCGCAGCACTTGGATTAGCTTCAAAATTATCTAGAAAGCTTCATGGAAATTATATAGATGAAATTGTATCACTACTGGATGCCCTATCATGTAAGTTTGTTTCAGCCTCTTACAGTACAGCGATAGCATTGAAGGAAGCGCAGAGAAATGATACGGCTAAGCAAAATATGGAGAAGGAATATCGTAGAAATGCGGCGCTAACTTCAATAGTACAGCTCCTCGAGGAAAATCAGAATTTTGAGGATGCTGTAAAAATAGCTTTGAATATAGTTGGTGATTTCTTAAAGATAGATGGAGCAGTACTTGTCAAGACAAATGATAAGAATGATAAATATTCCTTAGTTGCTGAATGGACCAAGGAAGGCGTTAAGCCATTCTCCAAGAGAATACTTGGAGAACATATGGAATTACCGAAATTTGAAGATTGTTTAGTTGTATTATCTTCTAATGATGACAAAGGTATATATGCGGATATACTTAGATTTTATGAGTGTAATGCAGTGGTTGTTATACCGATTATGTTAAATGGTAAAACTGCGATGTATCTTGCATTTGTGGATTTTTCACAGAATAGGGAATGGGATGGCTCAACTGTGCGATTTCTTTCAGATGTAAGCAAGATGATTCAGAGCATTTTGTATAAAAGAATCACAAAGAATTCTCTAGTTAGTTCATATACAGCCCTAAAGGAAATCCTTGATAATATAGGCAGTGAAATATGTGTAATAGATAAGCAGAGCAAAGAGATATTATTCTGTAATGATATTGTTAAGAAGGTCTGTAAGACTGATATGGTTGGAAAGAAATGCTGTGAATATAATACTGCATGTAACCTTGGAAAGTGTGAAACCTGTCCTGCGTTTTATGATAATAGTTATTTTGAAGAAACATACAGCTCTGCACGTGGTGCGTGGTATGAGATAAAGTATAATGATATAACATGGGTAGATGGACGAACAGTATCATTGTGCAATGTAACAGATGTTACTGAGAAGAAGAAATACCAAAAACGAATTGAATTTCAGGCAAATAATGATTTCCTTACTGGTTTGTATAACAGAATGAGATGTGAGGAAGATTTGGAATTAAGTATAAGAGAAAGTATAACATATAACTCTAAGGGTGCGTTATTGTTCATGGATCTCGACAATTTTAAACATATTAATGATGGACTCGGACATCAATATGGTGATGTGCTTTTAAAAACGATTTCTGTTGGAATTCAGCAGATTCATGGAATTGAGGACAGATGCTACAGAGTTGGTGGAGATGAATTTATTATTATTGTTGAGCCTGGCAAATTTTCAGAGCTTAGTAGAATACTTGATGATCTAAAGAGAATGTTCAGTAAGCCATGGTATCTTAACCAAAATGAATATTATTGTACCATGAGTATGGGAATTGTACAGTTTCCGGATGATGGAAGAGACGTCAACAGCCTTATACGAAAGGCTGATATTGCAATGTATGATGCTAAGAAAAGTGGTAAGAACCGATATGAGTACTACAATCATGGTGAAGATATCAGCATGGTTGAGAAACTTGATATTGAGAAAAATATGCGTTCAGCAGTTGCAATTGGCTGTAATGAATTTGAGATTTACGTTCAGCCAATAGTTGATGCAAGTACAGAAATGTGTATAGGCGGAGAAGCATTACTCAGATGGAACAGCGGACGACTTGGAATGCTTACACCGGGTGAATTTATACCACTCGCAGATCATTTAGGACTCATTACACCAATTGGCGAATATGTGCTGCGACAGGCATGTATGTCTAACAAGCATTGGAGCGACCTTGGTATAGACATGCATATAAATGTTAATTTATCAGTCGTACAGCTGCTTCAGAATAATGTGCTTGAAACAATCAAGAGTGCAATAGAAATATCAGGTGTAAAGCCTGAAAATCTTGTGCTTGAAGTTACTGAGAGCCTTGCAATAAACGATATGAATAGAATGAAGAAGATAATTAAAGAGATTAAGGGGCTTGGCGTTAAGATAGCACTTGATGATTTTGGTACCGGATATTCATCACTTAATTATATTAAACAGATGGATTTGGATATAATAAAAGTAGACAGAACATTTATTAAAGATATTATGGAAGATGATTATGCACAGGCGTTTGTTAAGCTTATATCAGATTTATCAAAGAAGCTCGATGTAAAAGTATGTGTTGAAGGTGTAGAGGAAAGAGAGCAGTTAGATATTTTGAAAGATATGGATGTATCCATGATTCAGGGCTTCTATTTTGGTAAGCCAATGCCTTTACATGACTTTGAAGAAAAATACGTAATGAGAGCAGAGAGGTAGAAAATGATTTTAAGTATAATTTTTGGAGTTATTGCACTGCTATGTTTGGGATATTATTCATTTGCAGCGTCATATGCGGGAATACATTCAGCATTCTTATGGTTTTGGCTGTTGGCTGGTATTGGATGTGCAATATTAGCTGTAGGAAGTGTTATTGTTATAAAACATAACCTGCTGGAAGTGGTACCTAAATGGATTAAGATAACGGTTATTGCTGTAGTAGCATGTGGAATTGCATTATTTCTGTTTCTTGAAGGATGCGTAATAAGCAAGATGAATGCAAAGCCTGCTGCTGATGCAGAATATGTAATTGTACTTGGGGCACAGGTAAGAGGAAGTAAAATTACTAAATCCCTTGCAAAGCGTCTCGACGCCGCATACGAGTATGGATGTGAAAATACAACATGCAAGATAATTGTTTCCGGTGGTCAGGGTGTAGGTGAAGATTTACCGGAAGCAGAGGCTATGAAAAAGTATTTGATTGAAAAAGGTATAGATGAAAATAGAATAATAGAGGAAAACAAGTCGACCACTACCAAGGAAAATCTTGTATTTTCCATGAAAATAATTAATGATTTTGATGCAAGTGTTGTGATAATAACTAATAACTTTCATGTATTTCGGGCAACAAGGCTTGCAAAGAAGATAGGCTATACCAATATTTCAGCAAAGGCCGCCAAATCTGATAATCATTTAATAATTAATTATATGGTTAGAGAATCTCTTGCAATGGTTAAGGAAAAAATGCTCGGTAATATATAGGCTGTACAGAAACAGGTACATTTATGAAGAAACAGGATATATTTAATAGAATAAACAGTACAATTTCATACATATATATTCCAATAATTTTTTCAGTGGCAGCCATAATAATTGTGGCAGGTATTCAATATGGCAATCTTCGTGAGCTTAAAAGCTTTGCGAATTCACTGGAGAATATAAGTGAGCCGGAGGTGAACACATCATATTCAGATGCTTTTACTGAAAAGCCATCTGAGACCGAGCCAGAGGGTGAAACGGTTGACAGAAGCAAGGTAGAAATAGCTGACTATGGTGTTATGTATGCGACAATTTCATGTGAGAAAATTGGACTAAATGCGCCAGTGTTTAAAGGCGATGATGATAGCTTGTTAAACAGCGGAATAGGACAAAATTTTGCTTCGTCACAGCCGGGATTTGGAAGATTAATATTATTGTGTGGTCATAATAATTCATATTTTAATGCATTAAAAAATATCGATAAAAAAGATATAGTCCTTATGACTACAGATTATGGTGTTTACAAATATGAGGTGACGGATATGAGAGTATTGGAAGAAAATGATGAGTCAGCATATGATTTCAATGCTAAGGAAGAACAGCTTGTGATGTATACCTGCTATCCACTTGAAACATTATCAAGAACACAATACAGATATTTTGTATACGCAACATTAATTGAAGGACCAAAATTTGTTGACAACTGAAATTAAAATGCTATAATTCTATTTAGAATAAATAAAAACGATGACGAGACGAGTAGATAATATAGAAGGTTCAGAGAGAGACACATTTGCTGTGAGTGTTTTACCGGAGTATTATTGAAGACTAACTCTGAGTGGCTCCAATCAAGCCCGGTGATTCCGTTATAATCAGACAGATGTTGGTCTGTGAGAGTGGCTTATATATTATAAGCAAGCAGGGTGGAACCGCGAATGAATAATCGTCCCTCTAGTGTATTTGATGCGCTAGAGGGTTTTTTTGGTTGATAGGAAAATGTCCACTATGTTCGTTAGCGTCCATTACACATAACTATTTGTGCAGGAGCACCACAAATAGTATTTATTGCAGAAGAGTCCTTGTCGAGGAGATGCTCCAGAATGGAGATTATAATGAAGGCACAATTTATTCCTGTATTTACAGATGAGCAGATACAAGCGCTGGCACTTATGGCAGATACAGTATGGCATGAATGGTTTCCGATAATACTAACAGATGACCAGATAAACTATATGGTTGATAAGTTTCAGTCATTTCGGGCAATTAAGGAACAGATAGAAAAAGGATATGAGTATTATTTTATCAATATCAATGGTACCAATGCCGGATATGTAGGAATACATGTTGAAGAGAACACCAGAAAAATGTTTGTCAGTAAAGTGTATTTGCTAAAGAGCTTCAGAGGAAATGGATATGCAAGTGAGGCTTTTGAATTCCTTGAAGGAATGGCACTTGGATTGCAGCTTGAGTCCATGTATTTGACAGTTAACAAGAATAATCAGCATGCAATTGATGTATATTTGAAAAAAGGATTTAAAAATATCTGGTCCGAGGTTACAGACATTGGCAGCGGTTATGTGATGGATGATTATGTTATGGAGAAGACCATTAGCATATAGAATGGAGGTAGTTATGGAAGAGTTACTTAACAAGAAAACTATACTTGTCATTTTAGCAGCATTTTTTGTGGGATTCCTTCTTGGAAGACTTGGCGAAGGTGTAAAGGTTATTAATATGAATGGCAGCAGCAATAGTAAAATGATTATTGGGAACGATAATGGAACAAAGAAATAATATTAAGAATGGAGAAGAACATGAGAATAACATTAAAAGATGGATCAGAAAAGCAATATGAAGGTTCTATGGCAATTATTGATATTGCCAAGGATATCAGCGAAGGACTTGCAAGAATGGCATGTGCTGCTGAATTAAATGGAAAGGTTGTTGATCTTAGAACAGTAGTTGAAGAGGACAGCGAACTTAACATACTTACATTTAATGATGAAGCTGGTAAAGCTGCATACAGACATACAACATCACATGTACTCGCAGAGGCAGTTAAGAGATTATATCCTGATTGTAAACTTGCAATTGGACCTTCAATCGACACAGGATTCTATTACGATTTTGAACATGAATCATTTTCAAGAGAAGATCTTGATAAAATTGAAGCTGAGATGAAGAAAGTAATCAAAGAAAATGCACATCTTGAGAAATTTACACTTCCAAGAGAGGAAGCAATCAAATTTATGGAAGAAAGAGATGAACCATATAAGGTAGAACTTATAAGAGATCTTCCGGAAGATGCAATCATTTCATTCTATAGACAGGGTGAATTTGTTGATTTATGTGCAGGACCACATCTTATGAACACAGGAGTTATTAAAGCATTTAAGCTTATTTCATCATCAGGTGCTTACTGGAGAGGAAACTCAGATAATAAGATGCTTTCAAGAATATATGGAACAGCATATACAAAGAAGACTGAGCTTGAGGAATACCTTGCACACCTTGAGGATATTAAGAAGAGAGACCATAACAAATTAGGTAGAGAGATGGAATTATTTACAACTGTTGATGTAATTGGACAGGGACTT
>CAZBKO010000077.1:0-11283 GCA_964492545.1 uncultured Lachnospiraceae bacterium | reverse complement strand
GAGTGATTTCTTGAAATTAGTACTTGACAGGAGGTCACTTCATAACAGAAAGGTAAAGATGATATGATTAACAAATTAACTTCAAAGATTAAGAAACTTAATGCACCTATAGTTGTTGGACTTGATCCAATGCTCAATTATGTACCTGAACATATTCAAAAGGCCGCATATGCGGAATATGGCGAGACATTAGAGGGTGCAGCTGAAGCAATATGGCAGTTCAATAAGGCAATTATTGATACAACATATGATCTTATACCAGCTGTTAAGCCTCAGATAGCTATGTATGAGCAGTTTGGCGTTGAGGGTGTTAAGGCATTTAAGAAGACAGTAGATTATGCTAAGTCAAAAGATCTTGTTATTATCGGTGATGTTAAGCGAGGAGATATAGGCTCAACATCAGAAGCATATGCAGTTGGTCATCTTGGAAAGGTAACAGTTGGAAGTAATAGCTTTGCAGGATTTGATGAAGATTTTGCAACAGTTAACCCATATCTTGGTTCAGATGGAATTAAGCCATTCATAGATGTTTGTAAGAAAGAGGATAAGGGTATATTTGTTCTTGTTAAGACGTCTAACAAGTCCAGTGGAGAATTTCAGGATAGACTTGTTGATGGCAGACCTTTATATGAGATTGTTGGCGAACAGGTTGCAAAATGGGGTGAAGAGCATATGGGAGATGAATACAGCTATGTAGGAGCAGTTGTAGGCGCAACATATCCGGAAATTGGTAAAGTGCTGAGAAAGGTTATGCCAAAGACATATATTCTCGTACCGGGATATGGTGCTCAGGGTGGTAAAGGAGCTGACCTTGTACATTATTTTAATGAAGATGGACTTGGAGCTATTGTCAATTCTTCAAGAGGAATCATTGCAGCGTATAAGCAGGAAGCTTATGCTAAGTTTGGTGCAGAGAATTTTGCAGACGCATCAAGACAGGCTGTTGTTGATATGATTACAGATATAAGCAGCGCAATTGAAAACAGATAATAAGTGAGGTAAGACATGGCAGAGCATTTTAAAGAAGTTGCAGAAATAATATCGTCAGAGTTTATTGGACAGGATATTGTTGACATGGTAATTAAGACAGAGAATATTGCTGCGAATGCTAAGGCAGGACAGTTTGTTTCATTGTATTGTAACGATGGTTCAAGACTACTACCAAGACCAATAAGCTTATGTGGAGTAGACAAAGAGAACAACACATTAAGACTTGTTTATAGAATAGTAGGTAAGGGAACTAAGGAGTTTAGCACATACGAAGCAGGTGATACCATTGAAGTGATGGGACCTCTTGGAAATGGATTCACATTATCTGATAAGCCGGCAATACTTATGGGTGGAGGTATTGGAATCCCCCCAATGATAGAACTTGCTAAGGAACTTAAGGAAGCCGGATGCAGTAGGATTACCGCAGTACTTGGATACAGAGATGAACTTTTCCTTCATAAGGATATGGAGCAATATGCAAATGTAGTAATTGCAACCGAGGACGGAAGCTGTGGTACTAAAGGAAATGTAATTAATGCAGTTGAAGAACAACAGGTTCAAGGTGAAATAATATATGCATGTGGTCCAACTCCGATGCTTAGAGCAATTAAGACATATGGAGCTAATAATGGTATAACAACATATCTTTCATTGGAGGAAAGAATGGCATGCGGAATTGGTGCATGTCTTGCATGTGTATGTCAGTCAAAAGAAAAAGATAATCATTCTAATGTTCACAATAAGAGAGTATGCAAAGAAGGACCAGTATTTCTTGCAGAGGAGGTGGAGATATAATGAACACTTCAGTTAATCTTGCAGGCGTAGAATTAAAGAATCCGGTTATGACCGCATCCGGAACATTTGGCTCAGGTATGGAATATGCAGAATTTGTTGATTTAAATGGACTTGGAGCAGTTGTAACAAAAGGTGTTGCCAATATTCCGTGGCCAGGTAATCCAACGCCAAGAGTAGCAGAGACTACAGGAGGAATGTTGAATGCAATTGGTCTTCAGAATCCTGGAATAGATGTATTTGTAAACCGAGATATTCCATTCCTTAAGAAGTATGATACTAAGATAATAGTTAATGTTTGTGGAAAATCCACAGAAGATTATATAGATGTTGTGGAAAGACTTGCAGATGAAGATGTGGATTTGCTTGAAATAAACATCTCATGTCCTAATGTAAAGGAAGGCGGAATTGCATTTGGACAGGATCCAAAAGCAGTAGAAGCAATCACTAGGGAAGTTAAAAAACATGCTAAGCAGCCAATCATTATGAAATTAAGCCCGAATGTCACAGATATAACAGTGATGGCAAAGGCTGCACAGGCAGGTGGAGCAGACGTATTATCTTTGATTAATACTCTCACAGGAATGAAAATTGATATTAATCGTCAGACATTTGCACTTGCAAATAAGACCGGTGGTATGTCGGGACCAGCTATTAAGCCAATAGCTGTAAGAATGGTATATCAGGTAGCCAATGCAGTATCTATACCAATTATAGGTATGGGAGGAATTGCAACAGCAGAAGATGCACTTGAATTCATTTTAGCAGGTGCAACAGCAGTATCTGTTGGTACAGCTAACTTCTTTAATCCATATGCGACAGCAGAAGTTGTTAAGGGAATTGAAGAATATATGAGAAATAAAAATATCAATGATATTAATGACATTATTGGATTAGTGAAATAACAAAGAAATTAAGCTGGCATCAGTGCATTCAGATGTCAGCTTAATTTGTAGACAATAAGCAGATTTGGCTTATTCAATTAACTAATAGAAAAATGAGGGATATATTTATGACAACTAAAATAGAATCTGATATATCAATTCATAATTTGAAACAACAGAACAAGAAAAAAAGATATATAATGGATGAACATTACATAAGACCGGCTGTGGCGGAGCGAAAAATGAGAATAGCAGCCGGAATTAATCAAACGATATGGTGTATGGGAGTATGTGGTGTAGGTAAGACATCTTTTGTTCTGGATTATTTTAAAAGAAGACGATATGATTATTATTCTGCCAAAGAAATAATTCCGACACAGGTAACAATGCCAAAAGAAAGTGATAATACTAAAATCATAATAATAGATGATCTCTATGGTATCACAGAGTCAGATTTCAGAGCTGGGTGGACAGAAATAATTGAAGAATTTGTTAGGAGAAACGATATATGGCTAATTTTGATATCTAGATCTAACGTTCCGTGCTGGCTCGACGTAATATCAATTCAGAATATGTTTTATCAAATAGAAGAGTCGGATTTACTGTTATCTAGAAATCAAATGGACAGTTATTTTGCAGGATGGAACATAGAATTGGAAGAGAATTCTGCATCTGAAATTTGGAAGCTTGGAGAGGGACATCCTTTATGGATGCGTATTTGTGCAATAGAACTTCTGAAAGAACAGGATAAACACAAGGCAATAATAGATGCTCAGGAGCGCATATGGAAATATTTGAACACATATGTTTATGATCAATGGGATAGTGAGATAGGCGAGGTGCTTATGAAATTATCTGTTATTGAGTCATTTGATTGGGAAACGGCAGTCTATATTACCGGAAATAATAATGTAAATGTTTTACTTCAGCAGGCGATAGAATTAGGAAACTTTATGGAAAGGACAGATGGTGTATGGCAGATGCGTCTTCCGATGAGACAGTCCATGAATCAAAGACTTCGGCAGTACTATGGAGTTGATTATATAGCAGCACTGTACAGTAGAGCTGGAGATGCAATGAGAATTAAGGGAGAAATGGTCAAAGCACTGCATTTTTACGAGAAAGCTAAGGATAAAAGAAATATAGCAGAATTATTGATTCAGAATGCTAGAGAAAATCCTTCTTCAGGACACTATTATGAAATGAAGCATTACTATATGAATTTACCGGAAGAATATATTAAGCAAAGTGTTGAACTGATGGCAGCTATGAGTATGCTTCAGTCGATGCTTATGAATGAGGAAGAAAGTGAACGGTGGTATAACGAAATAGTCAGATATTCCAAGATACAGTCAGGAAGTAGGAAAAAAGAGGCAGAAAATAAACTGCTATATCTTGATATTGCATTGCCACATAGAGGAACGGTTGAGCTTATATCTATAATGAAAAACGCAGGAAACTTGCTATTCAATAGAAAGGCAAAGCTTCCGGAATTTTCAGTGACATCTAATTTACCATCAATGATGAATGGTGGAAAGGATTTTAGCGAATGGAGTAAAAGAGACAAGGAGCTTGCTTCGAGTATAGGGAAAATTATAAGTCTTGTTCTAGGCAGGTATGGTCGCGGATTTGTTAATTTGGCATTGGCAGAAAGCAGTTTTGAAAAAGGTAAAGATAATTATGATGTTGAAAGACTGGCAATTCAGGGTAGAATGGAAGCTGAATCAGGTGGAAAGATAGAACAATGCTTTGTTGCTACTGGAGTGCTTGCTTGGCTTGCAATTATGACAGGACATATGGATCACGCCATAATAACTATGAATGGATTTTATGAGAGGGCAAAGAAAGAAAATGCAGCTACACAGTTATTTATGAATTATGATGCGATGTATTGTCGTATGGCTTTATACATGGGAAGAACAGCAGAAATCAGTAAGTGGATGAAAAATGCTCCAATGGAAAAGAAAGAATTTTACACTATGGATCGTTTTAGATATTTGACTAAGGCAAGAGTATACCTCTCGGATGCAAGATATGAAGAAGCTAAGCTATTGCTGCAACAACTATCATTTTATGCAGAAAAGAATCAGAGAATTTATATCGCTATGGAATCTAATCTATTAAAAGCGATACTGTATTATCGAATGAACAATGAAAAATGGATAAATATTTTGCAGGAGGTTATATCTCACGCAGAAGAATATCATTTTGTCAGACTACTTTCAAGAGAAGGAGCAGCGCTTATGCCACTTCTTCGAAAGGGAACATTTACATGGAAAAATACGGAATTTCATAAAGAAGTTGAAAAGGAAACATTATTTATGGCAGATACATATCCGGCATATTTGAAAACATCTACTGAAAATGTGAATCTCATTCTGCCTGAAAATGCACTTAAAATATTAAGAATGCAGAGTATGGGAAGTAGTACGGCACAAATTGCAGAAAAATTAGAGATATCAACAGCTACGGTAAAATACCATAACAAGCAGACGTACAAAAAGCTAGGCGTAAAAACAAAGGCTCAGGCGGTAAATGAGGCTAAAAATAGAAAATTAATCTAAGATATATTCTTATAATGCTGTAATTACATATATTTACAAGATTAATAATGCCATTGTGGAAAACAGTGGCATTTTTTAATTGATAGGGAATTAGGGAGCTGAAGTGGAATTGTCCACTTTGTTCTTATATAGAAGAATGTAAGAGATGTAATATGAATTTCGTGCTCTCAAACAGTCATTTCGTGCTTTGAGCTTAAGTCTTTGTTGAAATCCAGGGGGAATAATGATAAATATGATATATAATCTCATATAGTTTTGAATAAACAGTCGTGGAAGATAATATTGAAAAACGAAAGGAAGATAAGTGGAAATATTTTTACATCATGTGGAATTGAACTATCAAGTGAACAATATAAGATAGATACTAGACTATAAATATCAATATATATAGATTATTTATGCAATATTAATGGAATCACCAATGTATCAGCTGATATGGAATTACAAATATTTTCAGAGGACATGGGTAAACCATATTTTACAAATGTAAACAATGTTGAATTTACAATCGAAGAATTTGCTAATTTTATGTATACATTCAAAAAAGAAAGATTTATTCCATTTAATTATGACACAGATATTAAAACTAATAAAAGTAAATTAATTAAGAATAATACACCTACAAAATTTGATGAAGTATTGGACAGAGTGTCTATAATTAATTCTTCAATTCAATATATTAGCTCAGAATCGAATATATCCACCAATGAGATTAGGGTATATTCTGATACTGATTCTGAAATGTGGAAACATATTATTTAGCGGTACTATTTCTGTTCGCTAATTTGTGCAGATTTAAAATGTAAGATATTATTATTTGAAATTCTAAAAGCCCAGTTGTCATCAATCTAAGCCTGATATATCCAGTATATGACACTTGTGGTAATAAGTTTGATGGGTTCTGCTGTCGTGACATGGAAAATCAGAATCACAATATTATTGAATAAGTAATACCAATGTAATTTAAAATATAATTTGTCATACTATAATTTGACAAATTATATATAATAGATGTATAATATTTATATGATACGCTAGTGTACTGAATTACAGAGTGTAAAAAACAACTAAGAATGAAGTGAAAATAATAAATGTCAGTGGTCATCACTTTGTTCTGGAATTTTACATCAACCAAACAGACCACTAAATAATAAATACTAAAAACATTATGATGAAAGGCGGAAATAAACATGAAGAAGAAAATCAGCAAAGTTTCATTAGCTGCGATAGCGGCAGCAACAATATTATCAGCAATGCCAGTATTAGGTGCAACCAATACTGCATGGAGTGGTAATGTAGCAACACCAGGTTCTTCAATTAGAACTGGTGCGAGAACAAAAACAACTACAAGTTCAGTTATAGCAAATTATTCAAGTGGACCATCAGCTCAGATGACAGTAAAGGTTCTTGTAGAGGTAAATAGTGCTTGGAAGAATTGTACATATTATTCAGCAAAACAAACTCCATATATTGCTGCTAAGGGAATAAACAACTATATTGAGGTGAAAAATCTCGCAGTAGAAACATATGGCAGATCAGCAGTTAAAGCACAATTTACAGCATTAAATGCAGGTACACATAGTGGTAAATGGAGACCGGATTATCAGTAAAACATATTTTGCAATAATGTGATGTATGAATGTTACAGATATGGTATTGGGAGACGGTAATGTCTCCCAATTTTAAAAGGTACAGGAAGGGATATTACCTGTTATGAGCAAGTATAGAAGTGGAGTACAATTAATCACTTGACAAGAGAGGTATTTTATGAAGATATCAAATATTAAGAAAATAATATATATCATTCCGTTAGTTATCGGAGCACTTGTTATATATGGCGCATTTAGTGGAAAACTACAAAAGCATGTAAATAATGCAAAACTGAAAATTGACGAAGCGGTATCAGACATGAACGAGGATAAGAATGGTAATTCCACAGATGAAACAGAGACAATTCCAGAGGGAAAGATATGTCTTACGGATTACTTTAATGATTGGGAAAACAAGCCTTTAGTAGAGGAGTATGATCCTGATAATAAGATTGGAAAAAATGAGGTATATGGCATAACTAAGAATGAGAGCAAATATCATGAGGAATTGTATAATAAACAGACAAAAATAACAGAAGCAACCAAAATTCCGTCGGAATGTGTTGGATCTCAAATGTATAATAAAGAAAAGATTCTTAAGTGGGGGAGTACTTTTGAAATAAATTATACGCAGATGACATGCACCTATGATAACCTTGCAATTAGGGATGATTTTAAAGGTTTGGATTCATCCTATTATATGGATGGAAAATCAGCATTATTAAGTTTACTTGACGGGAATGACAAAATTAATAATTATTCAATGTACAAATGCGCTGATGATTCAGAGGTAAAGAATCCACCATGCAAGTTAGTTACGTTTGATATCACAATTATTCCACATTCAGAATGGGTTACAGATTGTGTGGCTGTGCCATACATGGACTTCCTTAAAGATGAAGGCAAAGTACTTAGTAATTATTTATCTTCTGATAGGTATTATTGTAAATCGGGCGAATTAAATATTGTTAATGAGTATCCAATATATGACAGTCTCGGACTGTATGATGTGGACACTGCTGGAACAGAGGAACTCATATATAATTGTTCAATGCGAAAGGGTGAGGATATTCACTTTACAGTAGGATATATTGTTCCGGTTGAACTGTTAGATGATGCCTATCTTGTATTTAATCCTGACTGCTATTCAGCTACAGATTACAGTTATGCCACAGATGACATAGCGATATTCAAGATTAAGGAATAGGGGATGAGTGCAAATGAGAAGATTAATGAATTATGACCTTAAGCTTGGAATATCCAGTAACATTAAGAAACTTCTTCTGTTTGTTGTACTTGTGACAGCATATAACATTGTGGGAAGCCACTCCATTGCAGGTTATGCGGAACTGAACAATCTTAAGCCGGATGTTCTGGACTATTTCTGCTACGTGCTTGGAGGACCAAGATTTATTCCGGAAGGTATGATAGAGATGTACCAGATACCTGTTATGTGGCTGATGCTGCAGATTATGATAGCATATACAATTGGATATTATGCGGTCACAGACCTGCACAGGTACGGACAGCAAGTACTTCTGAGATCCACATCAAGAACAAAGTGGTGGTTAAGCAAGGTGATATGGAACCTGATAACAGTACTTATAATGTATTCTATAGTCTTTGGAATTACACTGCTTAGTGCGTATGTATCAGGTGCTTCATTTGAATGGAAGCTGACTGATGATATAGCAATGGAGGTGTGTAATATAAATATGATTCCGGAAGATGTAAGCATAATACTTATCTTTATATTTGTTATGCCGGTTATTGTGAGTGTGACGCTTAGTATTATGCAGATGGTTATAGCACTTATTACATCACCAATCATAGGATTTATAGTTACACAGAGCATAGCATTTCTGGCAACCATATATACAAACAAAATATTTATATCGAATTATGCTATGCTGTCACATAGCAAATACACATGCTTTTCAAACATTGACTATCATCATGGATTAATCATATGTGGTGTACTGATGATAGTATCCGTGACAGCCGGAAGCATTTATTTTATGCACTGTAACATCCTGCCAAAGAGCAGAGCAGTATAGAGGGAGTGAAGATAAAAGTGAAGAATATACTAAGAATAGAATACAAGAGAGCAGTACACAGTATAGGGATGCTTGCAGCACTGATTATGGGAATAGGCTGCATAGTGTATCAGGTTATTCCCATTATACAGAATCAAATAGAGAGCTCTAAAATAGAAAAAATCTATCATTGGCACAAGACCTTTACAAGGGGGGGATTTTACAATTTATGGCTCCCATCATATATAAATGGAGTAACAATATATTTCTTTTACTTTATTGGTATTATTGTGGCACTGCCATATGGAATATCCTATTATAGTGACAAAAAGAGTGGACTAATCAAGAACATATGCAACAGAGTTGACAAGAAGAAATATCTTAGAGCAAAATACATAGCAGTATTTACTACAGGAGGAATAGCAGCAGTGATTCCACTTATTGTGGATTTGTTAATTGTTAAGATTATTATTCCAATAGATTATTTTGGAGATCTTTCTAATTCAATTTTAATTGCCATTACAAAGTATAATGCTTTTATTATAGACCATCCTTATATTGCAATGATACTAATAATGGTTTTATGGTTTATCTTTGCAGGAGCACTGGCCACTGTTTCCCTGATGATATCAGCTGTTTCAAATAACTTTTTCACCATACAGCTGACACCATTTTTTCTGATGATGGTGCTGTTCTATATGCCAACATTTCTACCTGTAGAGTACTCAAAATTTTTCCCTTTCTATTTCCTATTATTGTGGGGAGAGTGGAATCCTGTGATATGCATTATAGAAACACTGTTAATAGTTTTGGTAACTTATAGTGTATTTGTTATGGGAGAATCGCGCAGGGATACATTGTAGAGAAATGAGGATGAACATGAAGAAAATTTTACGGAAAAAAAATATTAAATGGGTAGTATTGCTTGTGATGACAGTACTGTACGTAGTTGCATATATATATAGCTATAATGCTGAGTTGAAGCCAGATGTGAGATATTACGACAAGGGTACAGTGGTGGATAATTTCGGACTTCAATATGAACTCGACGCCAAGATGTATACATCAGATGAATTTATGAAACATTTCGGATTAGAGAAGTACGAAGTAGATGGTCTCCAGTATGGATATGAAAAAAACTTTATCGTGGTTGAACAGAAGATTACAAGAATAGGCGGGACTATTGCTGAGGAACCTAATTATTTTAATAATATGAATGTATACAGTAAATACTGGAAAGTTGGCTATGATATAGATTTGGCAGATAGGTTACAGCCAGAAGATTATGTAGAGCCTGAACAACTGAAGGTTGGGGAGACAACCATCAAATATCAGATATACTCCATCGCCAGCTGCAATGTATACAAGGAGTTGTGGGACAGGTCAAAGGAAGAAACAGCATGGTTCGAATTCAAGGATACAGATGAGTGTCCATATGTAAGAAGGGTAAGGATTCTTAATTAGTAAGACGATGGAGGAGAAAATATGTACATAGAACTTAAGGATGTCAAAAAGGACATAAGGAAAGCAACAGTATTAAAGGATATAAATGTAAGATTTGAGAGTGGAAAGGTATACGGACTGCAGGGTAAGAACGGATGTGGCAAGACAATGCTTATGAGAATCATATGCGGTCTTATTAAGCCAACACAGGGAAGTGTTGATATAAACGGAAAAATACTCTGGAAGGACATGAGCTTTCCGAAAAGTATTGGTACTCTTATAGAGAATCCGGCATTTATTGACGGATATACAGGTTTCAAGAATCTTAAGATTCTGGCTTCAATCAAGGGAAAGATAACAGATGATGACATAAGGGATGCTATCACACGTGTAGGACTTGATCCTGATGACAAGAGGAAATACAGAAAATATTCTCTTGGAATGAAGCAGAAGCTTGGAATAGCATGTGCATTCATGGAATATCCGGATATAGTAATACTAGATGAACCTATAAATGCAATCGATAAGGACGGAGTGGTTCTTGCAAGAGCAATACTTGACGACCTGAAGAAAAGAGACAAAATCATTATAATAGCCTGCCACGATGCAGAGGAAATGAAGATACTTGCGGATGAGATAATTCAGATGGAAGAAGGAAGAATTAAAGTAAATGTATAGTATTAATAACAAAGAAGCATTTATTTTATGCACTGTAACATCCTGCCAAAGAGCAGAGCAGTATAGAGGGAGTGAAGATAAAAGTGAAGAATATACTAAGAATAGAATACAAGAGAGCAGTACACAGTATAGGGATGCTGGTAGCACTGATTATGGGAATAGGATGCATAGTGTATCAGGTTATTCCCATTATACAGAATCAAATAGAGAACTATCAATTAGAAAAGGTCAATCATTGGTACAGAACCTTCGCAAGCAATGTCATTAAGATAAGAACATAACCCAATATAAGAACAGATATGGTTAA
>CAZBKO010000076.1:2529-11493 GCA_964492545.1 uncultured Lachnospiraceae bacterium | reverse complement strand
GTATTTATGGCAGAAGCGAAATCGCCTGCGCGAATTTCACTTCGCCCCGTCGCACAAATGCTCCAGAATGGAGAATAATATGAGTAAATTAACAGAAAGAAAATTATCATTTGAAACAAAGCAGTTACACGTTGGTCAGGAAGAGGCAGATAAGTCTACAGGAGCAAGAGCAGTTCCAATTTATCTTACAACATCATATGTATTTGAGGACAGTGCCCAGGCAGAAGCAAGATTTGCACTTAAGGATGCAGGAAACATTTACGGCAGACTTACAAATCCTACAGTAGATATTTTTGAAAAAAGAATAGCAGCACTGGAAAGCGGCCCAGCAGCCCTTGCTGTTGCATCCGGTGCAGCAGCGGTGACATACACAATTCAGAATCTTGCACATATCGGAGATAACATTGTGGCATCCAAGACAATTTATGGTGGTTCATACAATTTATTTGAACATACATTTCCACAGTATGGAATTACAACAACATTTGTTGACGCATCGAATTATGATGAAGTAAGACAGGCAATCAATGACAAAACAAAGGCAATTTACATTGAGACACTTGGAAATCCTAATTCAAATGTTCTTGATATAGAAGAACTTGCAAAAATAGCACACGAATACAAAATACCACTTGTTGTAGATAACACCTTTGCTACACCTTATCTTGTCAGACCAATTGAATATGGAGCAGATATTGTTGTTCATTCGGCAACAAAATTTATCGGAGGACACGGAACTACACTTGGCGGTGTAATTGTGGAAAGCGGTAAATTTGACTGGGAAGCATCAGGAAAATTCCCATCAATTACAGAACCAAATGCAAGCTACCATGGTGTAAGCTTTGCACAGGCAGCAAAGGGAGCTGCATTTGTAACAAGCATCAGAGCAATACTTTTAAGAGATACAGGAGCAACACTCTCACCGGTACATGCATTCACTTTCCTTCAGGGACTTGAAACACTTTCACTGAGAGTTGAAAGACATGTGGAAAACGCATTGAAGGTTGTAGAATACTTAAATAGTAATGACAAAGTAGTTAAGGTTAATCATCCATCACTTAAGGATGCGTCAACACATAATTTGTATGAAAAATATTTTCCAAATGGCGGAGGCTCAATATTTACATTTGAAATCGATGGAAGTGCAGAAGATGCTAAGAAATTTATTGACAATTTGCAGGTATTTTCTTTGCTGGCAAATGTAGCATATGTTAAATCACTAGCTATACATCCTGCTTCAACCACGCATTCACAGCTATCTGAGGCTGAACTTGCTGAACAAAATATTAAGCCTAACACAATAAGACTTTCAATAGGTATTGAAAATATTAATGATATAATATATGATTTAAGTGAGGCTTTTGCTTCAATCTAGATTTAGGAAGGCAATTATGTTAGACAAGTCATCACAGATTGGAATAGCTGCATGCTCAAATGGGCAGCAGGAATCATACAGAGATACAATACAACAATTACTTGAAACGATTGAGGACACAGGGATAACCCCTGTGTGTTCGTCGTATTTATATGAAGATGGTTCTTATTTCTCGGGAACAGGCAAGGAGAGGGCAGATGCTCTCAATAACATGTTTAGCGATGAGAATATAGGAGCCATTTTCGATATTTCAGGTGGAGATGTTGCCAATGAAGTACTTGAATATTTGGATTATGACATGATTAAGTCACAAGACAAAATATTTTATGGTTACAGTGATGTAACAACCGTTATTAACGCAATTTATGCATTAACGGGAAGAATGGCAGGCTTGTATCAGATTAGAAATTTAGTATATGAACAGGCTGATATGCAGAAAAAGAGCTTTGTTGATACAATTATTAACGGAGGCAGTGAGCTTACTAATATACATTACAATTTTGTTCAGGAACATTATATGGAGGGTGTTGTAATAGGAGGAAATATTAGATGCTTCCTAAAGCTTGCAGGAACTAAGTATATGCCGGATTTTAATGGGAAAATACTTTTGCTTGAAGGGCTTAATACAACATCAGCTCAGGCGGCAACATATCTGTGTCAGCTAAAGCAGCTTGGAGCATTTGAGAAAATCAATGGTATTTTGTTAGGTACATTTACTAAGCTTGATATGGAAGTGTTTGTTCCATCAATTGAAGAACTTGTGCAAAGATATGCGGGATGTGATATTCCGGTGGCAAGAACATTTGATATTGGACACGGGGCAGGTTCAAAGTGTATATATATTGGTAAAGAGATGAAACTGGAGGCAGATTATGACATTACAACAACTTAAGTATGTAATAACAATTTCACAGTCAGGCTCCATGAATGAAGCAGCTAAGAGACTATTTATATCTCAGCCAAGCCTTTCAGAATCAGTTAAAGACCTTGAAGGCGAGCTTGGATTTGATATATTTATCAGGTCCAATAGAGGAATTGTGATTACACCACAGGGAAAAGAATTTTTGGGCTATGCAAAACAGGTAACTGAGCAGTATAATTTATTGAGCGACAGATATTTTAATAAGAAAATGAAACAGCATTTCAGTGTATCACTGCAGCATTACACATTTGCGGTAAAAGCATTTGTGGAGGTAATTAAGCAGTTTGGTATGGATGAATATGAATTTGCAATATATGAGACAAGAACTGACGAAATAATTCAGGATGTCCGAAACTTTAAAAGTGAGCTGGGAGTTATGTTTGTAAGTGATTTCAACAGAAAGATTCTTAACAAAATTTTTGCTGAAAATTCATTAGAATTTGTACCTATGTTTGACTGTAACACATATGTGTACCTTGCGGGAAATCATCCACTTGCAGGAAATAGCAGCATTTCCATGGAGGAGCTTGAGCCTTATCCGTGTCTTGTGTTTGAACAGGGAGATAATTCACTTTTCCTTTCGGAGGAGGTAATGAGCACATATGAATATAAGCGTATGATTAAGGCTAATGACAGAGCAACACTTCTTAACCTAATGATAGGAGCACAGGGATACACGCTATGTTCAGGAATTATTTGTGAAGAGTTAAATGGCAGTCAATATGCGGCAGTTCCACTTGAGGATAATGAGATAATGACGATAGGATATATTAAGAGGAAAAACGCCGGATTAAGCACAATGGGGCAGCTATATGTTGAAGAGCTTGCAAAATATAAGGACAATGTTCTAAAGCCATGATAGATGAATTAGAATATAGATATTTGCGAAGAAGCGGCACAAGTATATATGATTAAAAGCGCTTCAGGATCGAGGAAAATGTATGCCAAAGTTGGGAGAAAGAAAGTATCACTTAGTACCACTTGATGTGGTTAATGGATTTGAAGTAAGACCGGGATTTTATGAAATCAATGGTGCAACAGCCATTCCGGGTGGAGTTAGTTTTGCCGTACATTCAAATCAGGCAACATCATGCGAATTGTTATTGTTTTACAGAAAAGAGGATGAACCATATGCAATAATACCATTTCCGGAGCATTACAAGATTGGAAATGTATATTCTATGATAGTATTTAAGCTGGATATAGAGGAATTTGAGTATGCATATCGTTTAGACGGACCTTATGAACCTGAAAAGGGTCTGATATTTGATAAGAATAAATATCTTCTAGACCCATATGCAAGAGCTGTCACAGGACAGAGCGTGTGGGGAGCTGTAAATGACTGTGGACATTACAAGGCAAGGGTTGTCAAGGATGACTTTGATTGGGGAGATTTTGTACAGCCACTGTTGCCAATGGAGGATCTGATAATATATGAAATGCATGTTAGAGGATTTTCAATGGATTCATCTTCAGGAGTTAATCACCCGGGTACATTTGATGGACTTAGGCAGAAGATACCTTATCTTAAGGAACTTGGAGTAAATGCTGTTGAGCTTATGCCTATATTTGAATTTGATGAGACTAAAGACCGCCGTGAAGTTAATGGAAATATAGTACTTGACTATTGGGGATATAATCCTGTCAGTTTTTTTTCACCGAATACAAGCTATGGCTCAGAAGCAGAGTACAATAGAGAGGGCTCAGAACTAAAGAGTCTGATAAAGGAACTTAATGAGAATAATATAGAGGTTATACTAGATGTAGTATTTAATCATACAGCAGAGGGTAACGAATTAGGACCATATATATCATTTAAGGGATTTGACAATAACATATATTACATGCTCACCCCTGATGGAAAGTATTACAACTTCAGTGGTTGTGGTAATACTCTAAACTGTAATCATCCAATTGTACAGCAGATGATTCTTGAATGTCTCAGGTACTGGGTGACAGCATACAGAGTTGATGGGTTTAGATTCGATCTTGCATCAATCCTTGGTCGAAATGAAGATGGTTCACCTATGAGTAAACCACCACTTTTACAGAGCCTTGCATTTGACCCAATACTGGGAAAGGTTAAGCTTATAGCAGAGGCGTGGGATGCAGGTGGATTATACCAGGTAGGTACATTTCCGGCATGGAACAGATGGGCTGAATGGAATGGAAAATATAGAGATGATATGAGAAGCTTTCTAAAGGGAGATGCCGGATATGCGCAGGCAGCAATGAACAGGTTAATGGGTTCTCCGGATATTTATAGTCCTGAACATAGAGGACATAACGCATCGGTTAATTTCTTAACATGTCATGATGGATTTACACTCCATGACCTTTACTCATATAATCAGAAGCATAATGAAGCAAACGGTTGGAACAATTCTGATGGAGAAAGCAATAACAGAAGCTGGAATTGTGGAGCTGAGGGCGAAACAGAAGATGTTGAAGTATTGAAGTTAAGACGCAGAATGATAAAAAATGCTGTGACGGTACTAATGTGCAGTCGTGGAACACCAATGTTTTTTGCCGGTGATGAATTTGGTAATACAAGCTTTGGAAATAACAATCCATATTGCCAGGACAACTTAATTTCATGGCTTGACTGGAATAACCTCAAGAAAAACAAAGACATTTTTGAATTCTTTAAGCATATTATAGCCTTTAGAAAGAAACATGCAGTTATTAGAAGGGATACGTCGGAATGTTCACTAAGACTTCCTCTAATGAGTCTCCACGGTGTCAATCCATGGGAGCCAGATGGCGGTGATGATTCAAGGGTTATTGGAGTTATGTATGCCGGCAATACCAAGGGCTCAGACGATATCGTTTATATCGGCATTAATGCTTATTGGGAGGAAGTAGGTATGACACTTCCTGATATGGGTACAAGATATCACTGGAAAATGGTGGTAAATACGTTCATGAGTGAAGGATATGTTGAATCAAAGAAAATATACCTGGATATGAATAATCATTTCAATGTACCACCAAGAACCGTAGTTGTATTTGAAGCAGTTGAACGATAGAATACATAAATAGACAAAGAATCTGAATTCGAAAGAATTTGGATTCTTTTATTGTATCGAAAATGAAAGTCTCTATATATTTATTAAATTTATTTAACTTGACAATATAAAACAATACTACTAGAATGTTAGGGAACTAACAGTTAGGTGGCGAACTAATTATACGGAGGTAGTATATGTGCAATAAGAAAACAGTAGGTTTTCAGATTAGAATAATGTCAAACATTATCAACAGGTATATTGAATCCTTTCAATTACATAAGGAAGGTAATGCCAATATTACTAAGGTACAGGGATGGATTATTGACTACATCTACGATAATAGCGATAAGGATATATTTCAGAAGGACCTTGAGAATGAATTTGAGATGAGACGTTCAACGGTCACAGAAATGCTTAAGCTGATGGAGAAGAATGGTCTGATTATCAGACAGAGTGTTCCGGGAGATGCCAGACTTAAGAAACTTGTTTTAACTGACAAGGCAATTGATGGGCATCATAAGATTATGGGAAAGATTGAGATAATCGAATCAAATATGTTAGAGGGAATACCGAAGGAGAAGGTGGAAATCTTTTACGAGGTATTAGAAAATATCAAACAAAATATTTATGAAAAAGGAGGATGTTGCAATGGTAAAGAAGCTTGCAGCAAGCATCAGGGAGTATAAAAAAGATTCAATACTAGCGCCAATATATGTAACTTTAGAGGTTATTATGGAAGTAATCATTCCATTATTTATGGCGAATCTGATTGATTTTGGAATTGATGAGGGAGATATGGGGTATGTAATTAAGATGGGAATAGCACTTTTGATATCAGCGACTGTATCGTTAATATTTGGGGCATTATCAGGAAAGTGTGCGGCATATGCATCGGCAGGATTTGCCAAGAATCTTCGTAAGGATATGTACTACAACGTGTCGAATTATTCATTTTCAAATATAGATAAATTTTCAACGGCAAGTATTGTTACAAGACTTACAACAGATGTAACAAATGTTCAGAATGCATATCAGATGATAATAAGAGTTGCATTTAGATCACCGGTAATGCTTATATTCTCAATGGTAATGTCATTTAGAATTAGTCCCAAGCTTGCATCAATATTTTTAATGTGCGTGCCTGTTCTTGGTATCAGTCTTTATGTAATAATCAGAATAGCGCATCCTATATTTGAACACGTGTTTAAGACATATGATAAATTAAACAGAGTAGTTCAGGAAAATTTGCGTGGAGTAAGAGTTGTAAAATCCTTCGTTAGAGAAGATTACGAGGATAAGAAATTTAAAGATATATCAACAGTTATTTATAATGATTTCAGCAAGGCCGAGAGAACATTAGCATTCAATGCACCTGTTATGCAGTTTTGCATGTATGCCTGCATGATATTTATCTCATGGTTTGGAGCAAGAATGATAGTTGCATCCGGAAATGATGCAGCACTTGGACTTACAACAGGTAAATTATTAAGTCTTATGACATACATTATGCAGATACTAATGAGCCTTATGATGTTATCAATGGTATTTGTTATGATTATTATTTCAAGGGCATCGGCAGAGAGAATTGTTGAGATACTTGAAGAACAGAGCGATATCACAAGCCCACAAAATGCAGTTACAGAAATTAAGAATGGTGATATTGATTTTGAAAATATTGCATTTAGTTATAGCAGGAACATGAATAAGCTTTGTCTTAAAAATGTGAATGTTTCAATTAAATCAGGTGAGACAGTGGGAATTATTGGTGGAACAGGTTCTTCTAAATCAAGTCTTGTTCAGCTGATACCAAGATTATATGATGTTACCGATGGTACAGTTAAGGTCGGTGACGTAGATGTTAGAGACTACGACATTGAAGCTCTTCGTAATGAAGTTGCAATGGTTCTTCAGAAAAATGTACTATTTTCTGGAACAATCAAAGAAAATTTAAGATGGGGAAATGAAAACGCATCAGATGAGGAATTAGAAAAGGCCTGTCGTCTTGCTCAGGCAGACAGCTTTATTCAAACATTTCCTGACAAATATGACACATATATCGAACAGGGTGGCAGCAATGTCAGCGGTGGACAGAAGCAGAGATTATGTATAGCAAGAGCACTGCTTAAGAAACCGAAAATTCTTATTCTTGATGATTCAACAAGTGCTGTTGATACTAAGACAGATGCACTCATCAGAGAAGCATTTATGACAGAAATACCAGACACAACTAAGATAATAATTGCACAGAGAGTTTCTTCTGTTCAGGATGCAGATAAGATTATTGTTCTTGAAAATGGAGAAATAAATGGAATAGGCACACATGAAGAATTATTAGCTTCAAATGATATTTACAGAGAAGTATATGAATCACAGGTGAAAGGAGCGCAGGACAATGAATAAAAAAACAGTTAAAAGACTTATGTCTTATGTAATGAAGTTCAAGGCTCAGTTTATTGCAGTGCTTGTATGCATCGTTATCTCAGCACTTGCAGGCGTAGCTTCATCACTTTTCCTTGGAACATTAATTGACACATATATCGCTCCACTTCTTATTGATTCAGACCCGGTATACACCGGACTTATGAAAGCACTTATTGTAATGGGAATCATTTACGCAGCAGGTATTATTTGTACATTACTCTACAACAGAATAATGGTAACAATTGCTCAGGGTGTATTAAAAGAAATAAGAGATGAGATGTTTGAGCATATGCAGACATTACCCATCAAATATTTCGATACTCATTCAAATGGAGATATCATGAGTTACTACACAAATGATACAGATACACTTAGACAGGCGATTGCCCAGAGTATTCCACAGATGATTTCGTCATTATTTACAGTTATTTCGGTATTCGTAGCCATGCTGGTAACAAGCATATGGATTTCTATATTTGTAGTTGTAATTGTGGCATTAATGCTTATGGTTACTAAGAAAATTGCAACAAAGAGTGGAAAGTATTTCTTCAAACAGCAGCAGTCAATCGGTGATGTAAATGGATATATTGAAGAAATGATAAATGGACAGAAGGTAGTTAAAGTATTCTGCCATGAAGATAAAGCCAAAGAAATATTCGATATAAAAAATGATGAATTATGCAAGAATGCATCACAAGCAAATAAGTATGCAAATATTTTAATGCCTATTATGAATAACTTAGGTTACGTGCTCTATGTTCTTGTTGCCATAGTCGGTGGTGGCCTTGCCATTGCTAAAGTAACAAACCTTACACTTACAGGAACCGGTGTATTAACACTTGGCGCAATAGCAACATTTTTACAGTTATCTAGAAATTTCATTAATCCAATTGGTCAGATGTCACAGCAGCTTAATATGGTGGTAATGGCATTTGCCGGAGCTGAAAGAATCTTCTCACTTATGGATGAGGAGTCAGAGGTTGATGAAGGCTACGTTACACTTGTTAACGCTAAAAAGGTTAATGGTGAAATCGTTGAAACAACTGAAAGAACAGGCTTATGGGCATGGAAGCATCCTCATAATGACGGAACATTGACATACACAGAGCTAAAGGGTGAAGTTCTTCTAGATGATGTAGACTTTGGATACAACGAAGAGAAAATTGTTTTACATGATATTTCCATATTTGCAAACCAAGGTCAAAAAATTGCATTTGTTGGTGCAACAGGTGCAG
>CAZBKO010000076.1:0-2519 GCA_964492545.1 uncultured Lachnospiraceae bacterium | reverse complement strand
GGTAAGACTACAATCACAAATCTTATCAACAGATTTTATGATATTGCAGATGGTAAAATCAGATATGATGGTATAAATATTAATAAAATCAAGAAGGATGACCTTAGACATTCCCTTGGAATAGTTCTTCAGGAGACTAATCTGTTTACCGGAACAGTAATGGAGAATATCAGATATGGACGTCTTGATGCAACAGATGAAGAGTGTATGGCAGCAGCTAAGAGAGCAAATGCACATTGGTTCATCTCAACACTTCCACAGGGATATGACACAGTTATTTCAGGTGATGGAAGCGATTTGTCCCAGGGGCAGAGGCAGTTATTATCTATAGCAAGAGCAGCAGTTGCTGATCCTCCGGTAATGATTCTTGATGAGGCAACTTCAAGTATTGATACAAGAACAGAAGCAATAGTTCAGCGAGGTATGGATGCGCTGATGCAGGACAGAACAGTATTTGTTATTGCTCATAGATTATCAACAGTTAAGAACTCTGATGTAATAATGGTTCTTGAAAATGGACATATTATTGAAAGAGGCAGTCATGAAAAATTGATTGCAGAAAAAGGAAAATATTACCAGCTTTACACTGGTGCTTTTGAGTTAGAATAAGTAATGTTACAAAACCCTCGATTTGTTCCAAAATGGAATAAAAGAGGGTTTTTGTAACTTGAGAAAATGTGTTGAAAAGGCTATCATAAAGATATAAAAATTCAGTGTATTTAGGAGGTATTTGAAATGAGCAACAGATTTATTTTAAATGAAACATCTTATCATGGTAAGGGTGCAATCAATGATATTGCTACAGAAGTTAAAGGACGTGGATATAAGAAAGCTTTTGTATGTTCAGACCCAGACCTCATTAAGTTTGGAGTAACGAAGAAGGTTCTTGATGTACTTGAAGGAGCAGGTCTTCCATATGAAGTATATTCAGAGATTAAGCCTAATCCAACTATTGAAAATGTACAGACAGGTGTTGAGGCATTTAAAGCAGCTGGTACAGATTATATCATTGCTATTGGTGGTGGTTCATCAATGGATACAGCTAAAGCAATAGGTATTATCATTAATAATCCGGAATTTGCAGATGTAAGAAGTCTTGAAGGTGTTGCACCTACTAAGAATAAATGTGTTCCAATTCTTGCAGTTCCTACAACAGCAGGTACAGCAGCAGAAGTTACAATTAACTACGTTATTACAGATGCTCAGAAGAGCAGAAAAATGGTATGTGTAGATCCTAAAGATATTCCACTCGTAGCATTTGTAGATCCAGATATGATGTCATCAATGCCTAAGGGACTTACAGCAGCAACAGGTATGGATGCCCTTACACATGCAATTGAAGGATATACAACAGCAGGAGCTTGGGAACTTTCAGATATGTTCCATCTTAAGGCAATTGAGATTATCTCTCGTTCTCTTAGAGGAGCAGTTGATAATACAGCAGAAGGCAGAGAAGGAATGGCTCTTGGACAGTATATAGCTGGAATGGGATTCTCAAATGTTGGACTTGGTATTGTTCATTCAATGGCACATCCACTTGGAGCATTATATGATACACCACATGGTGTTGCAAATGCTATCATTCTTCCTACAGTTATGGAATACAATGCAGAAGCTACTGGCGATAAGTTCAAATATATTGCACAGGCTATGGGCGTTGAAGGAACAGAGAATATGACAGTTGAAGAATACAGAAAAGCAGCTGTCGATGCGGTTAAGAAGTTATCTCAGGATGTTGGAATTCCAGCAGACCTTAAAGATATAGTTAAGGAAGAGGATATACCATTCCTTGCACAGTCAGCTTATGATGATGCATGTAGACCAAGTAATCCTAAAGATACAAGCGTAGAAGATATTACTATGCTTTACAAAAAGCTTATCTAACTTATATAAGTTTAGATATACACTCCCCCTCAATTTACTCCCTCGCTGTTTGGAGTGTCAATCCAGGCAGCCCTACTAAAGATATATAATCAAAGTACTAAAGATATTTAACAAAAGAAAAAGTGAAGCTGATGTCGTTATGAGTTAATCATAGGGCATGCTTAAATCTGGAACATCTGACAGCAGACAATCCTGGTTCGCTGTTGGTGATTATAAAAAGCTACCGAATGAAGTGGGTGGTATAGAAACAACAACTCCTGAAGCTGTATCGGATAAAATCAAGGAATTGCTAAAAGAATATAAGGAATTGGAGACGCCTTCATTTGATACCCTTCTTGATTTTTATGTAAGATTTGAAAGAATTCATTCGTTTCAAGATGGAAACGGCAGAATTGGCAGACTACTGCTCTTCAAAGAATGCTTGAAGCATAATATTGTTCCCTTCATTATTACAGATGAAATCAAGTTGTTCTATTATCGTGGTCTGGCGGAATGGAATATGAAAAAAGGCTATCTTGGTGATATTTGCCTTACAATGCAAGACACAATGAAGAAATATTGATTATTTCAACCATAATTTGTGAAACTCATATAAAAAATATGTATTGGAAACCACATATTTTAACGGGTTGATT
>CAZBKO010000075.1:0-11504 GCA_964492545.1 uncultured Lachnospiraceae bacterium | reverse complement strand
AGCATATTTACTACAATTTTTTTTAACAGGTTCAGCCGAAGGCTGAACTGTAACGGTGATTCGTTAATGATATAAAATAATACTTGCATTATTAATTGACGGGTGTTATACTCGTAAAGATGATATAGTAACTAATGGATGAAGAGTGGACGCAAGTTCACTCTTCATTTTAACTTATGTAGACCATAAGGAGGATCTAAATTGACGAAAAGAGAAGAATACGAGAAGAAGACAGAAGAACTTGTTATGCCAATAATTGAGGCTAATAATTTTGAACTTGTTGATGTTGAGTACGTTAAGGAAGGCAGTAACTGGTATCTTAGAGCGTATATCGACAAAGATGGAGGCATCAATGTTGATGATTGTGAGATTGTCAGCAGAGCACTTAGTGAGCTTTTAGACAAGAATGATTTTATTGAGGATGCTTACATATTGGAAGTAAGTTCTCCGGGACTTGGAAGACCACTTAAGAAAGATAAGGATTTTGATAGAAGTATTGGTGAGATTATTGAGATTAAGCTTTACAAGGCAATCAATAAGCAGAAAGAATTCGAAGGAATACTTAAGTCGTATTCAAAAGAAACTATCACCATTGAAAATGAAGATGGTGAAGAAACAGTGTTTAATAGAAGCGATGTTGCATTAGTAAGACTAGCTTTTGATTTTTAAATTAATTTACACAGTTGTTTATACACAACGGAATGGAGGAAGAAATGAACAAGGAATTAATTGAAGCATTGGATGTATTAGAGAAAGAAAAAGGAATTAACAGAGAGGTACTATTTGAGGCAATAGAGAATTCATTACTTGCAGCTTATAAGAATCATATTGAGAAAGTTGATAATATTAAAGTAAGCGGAGAGAATGTTAAGGTAACTGTAAGCAGAACTACAGGAGATTTCTCTATAATAGTAGAAAAGACAGTTGTCGATGAAGTGGAAGATAAGTCAACACAGATAAGTCTTGAAGAAGCACAGCTTATCAGCAGAAAATATCAGGTTGGTGATGTTGTTAATATCGAAGTTAAATCTAAGGAATTTGGACGTATAGCAACTCAGAATGCTAAGAATGTTATTCTTCAGAAGATTAGAGAAGAAGAGAGAAATTCTATATTTGAGCAGTATTTTGAGAAACAGTCTGACATAGTAACAGGTATTGTTCAGAGAGTTAATGGAAATGTAATCAGCATTGATTTAGGAAAGGCTGATGCTACATTAACTGAGGCAGAACAGGTTAAGACAGAAGTGTTTATGCCAACTGAGAGAATCAAGTTATATGTTGCAGAAGTTAAAGAGACAACAAGAGGTCCTAAGATTATAGTATCAAGAACAAGACCAGAGCTTGTTTCAAGACTTTTTGAAGAAGAAGTAACAGAAATTAAGGATGGAACAGTTGAAATTAAGAGTATTGCAAGAGAGCCGGGCTCAAGATCAAAGATTGCAGTATGGTCAAATAACAAGCATGTTGATCCTGTTGGAGCATGTGTTGGTATGAACGGAGCAAGAATCAACGCAATAGTTAATGAGTTAAGAGACGAAAAAATTGATATAATTGTATGGAGCGAAAATCCGGCAGAACTCATTGAGCATGCATTAAGCCCTGCAAAGGTAGTTTCAGTTATTGCTGATGATGAAGCGAAGAGCGCAAGCGTTGTTGTACCAGATTATCAGTTATCCTTAGCAATTGGTAAGGAAGGACAAAACGCAAGACTTGCAGCAAGACTTACAGGATTTAAGATTGACATTAAGAGTGAATCACAGATGGGACTTGAGCCTTCTTTACCACCGGAAAATGGTAATAGAAGAAACAATAGAAGCAACAGAAACAATAAATAGTATATTTTAGTGGAATGTGAGGTTAGAATGGCTACTACAAAAAAAATACCGCATAGAAAGTGTATCGGATGTGGAGAAATGAAGCCAAAGAAAGAACTTATCCGAGTAATCAAAACAAATGATGGTGATATTTTATTAGACACCACCGGAAGAAAGAATGGCAGAGGAGCATATATTTGCAATTGTTCAGAATGCTTACAAAAAGCAATCAAAAGTCATGGACTTGAAAGATCTTTTAAAACTTCAATACCAGAAGAGATATACACAAATTTATTAGACAGTTTGGAGGCAGAGAATGCAGAATAAAATTTTATCATTGATTGGCATTGCTACCAAAGCTGGTAAAACTGTAAGTGGAGAGTTTAGTGTGGAAAAGGCAGTTAAGGAAGGAAAAGCAGTTGTTGCTATAGTTTCTTTAGAGGCTTCGGACAACACTAAGAAAATGTTTACAAATATGTGTACATTTTATAATGTTCCACTATATATATATGGAACCAAGGATGAATTAGGGAAAGCTATGGGCAAAGAATTTAGAGCTTCTATGGCAGTTCTTGACGAAGGACTTGGTAAGGCACTCGAAAAGCAGATCAAATCGGAGGTGTAATGCATGTCGAATATAAGAGTTCATGAACTTGCAAAACAAATAAATAAAGATAGCAAAGATATAATAGCTATTTTAAAGAATAATGGAATTGAAGTCAAAAGTCATATGAGTTCAATTTCACAGGAAGCTGTTGAAATTGTTAAAAAGGCATATGCACAGGTTAAGAAAGAAGAACCTAAGCAGGAAACTAAAGAGACTAAAAAGCCTGTGGAGAAGAAAAAGGAAAATGACATAAAGCCAGCAGAAAAGAAAACAGAAGGCGAAAAAAAATCGTCACATATAAGTCAGGTTTATAATCCTCAAAACAGCAGCAAGTCAAATAATAACAGCAACAACAATAACCGTAATAATAGCGGAAATAATAATAACAATAATAGCCGTAATAACAACGGAAATAACAACAATAACCGTAATAATAGCGGAAATAATAATAACAATAATAGCCGTAATAACAACGGAAATAACAACAATAACCGTAATAATAACGGAAATAGTAACAACAATAATAACAACAATAATAACCGTAATAACAACGGAAATAATAACAACAATAATAACCGCAATAACAACGGAAATAATAACAACAATAATAACCGCAATAATAACAACAGAAATAACTATAACAACAATAATAACCGCAACAATAATAACAATAACAGAAATAACAATAACAGAAACAATAATAACAAAAATCAGAATCAGCCGGTTCAGGCGCCTGTTAAACCAGTTGAAGAAGAAATTAAGGTTATTACAATTCCAGAATCACTTACAATCAGTGAGTTAGCAAGCAAGATGAAGATTCAGGCTTCTGCAATTGTTAAAAAGCTTTTCCTTCAGGGAGAAATTGTAACAATTAATCATGAAATAGATTTCGAGAAGGCAGAAGAAATTGCTCTT
Source organism: uncultured Lachnospiraceae bacterium (assembly GCA_964492545.1). Classification (GTDB taxonomy): domain Bacteria; phylum Bacillota; class Clostridia; order Lachnospirales; family Lachnospiraceae; genus RGIG1934. The sequence goes on along the minus strand of CAZBKO010000075.1, from coordinate 8,168 downwards.
GAATATGATATTATTGCAGAAGAAGAAGAAAAAATCGATGTTATTGAAGAACTCCTTAAAGAAGACGAGGAGGATGAAGCATTAATGATTACAAGACCACCAGTAGTATGTGTTATGGGTCATGTAGATCATGGTAAAACATCTTTACTTGATGCAATCAGGGAAACTAATGTTATTGCAAGAGAAGCCGGCGGAATTACACAGCATATAGGAGCTTATGTTGTTGAAGTTAACGGACAGAAGATTACATTCCTTGATACACCGGGACATGAAGCATTTACAGCAATGCGTATGAGAGGTGCACAATCTACTGATATAGCAATTCTTGTAGTTGCAGCAGATGATGGTGTAATGCCACAGACTGTAGAGGCAATCAATCATGCCAAGGCAGCAGGTGTCAGCATAATAGTAGCAATTAATAAGATTGATAAGCCAAGTGCTAATATTGATAGAGTAAAACAGGAATTATCAGAATATGAACTCATTGCAGAAGACTGGGGTGGAGATACAATATTTGTACCTGTTTCGGCTCATACAAAAGAGGGAATTGATACATTACTTGAAATGATACTCCTTGAAGCAGAGGTATGTGAATTAAAGGCAAATCCAAACAGAAAAGCAAGAGGTCTTGTACTTGAGGCACAGCTTGATAAAGGAAGAGGACCTGTTGCAACAGTTCTTGTTCAAAAGGGAACACTTAAAATTTCTGATGCAATTGCCGTTGGTTCATATTTTGGTAAAGTTAGAGCAATGGTTGATGATAAGGGAAGAAGAGTTAAAGAGGCAGGTCCATCAACACCTGTTGAGATATTAGGATTAAATGGTGTTCCAAATGCCGGAGAAATTTTAATAGCAACTAAGAGTGAAAAGGAAGCCAGAAGCTTTGCTGATACATTTATTAGTGAGGGAAGAGAAAAGCTTCTTGAAGGCTCAAAAGCAAAAGCTAAGATGTCACTTGATGATTTATTTACACAGATTCAGGCTGGAGATGTTAAGGAGCTTAACATAATCGTTAAGGCTGATGTACAGGGGTCAGTTGAAGCGGTAAAACAAAGTCTTGTTAAATTATCAAATGATGAAGTTGTTGTAAAAATCATTCATGGCGGCGTTGGTGCAATCAACGAATCAGACGTTATACTTGCTTCAGCATCAAATGCAATTATTATTGGATTTAATGTACGTCCTGATAATACTGCAAAGGATGTTTCTGAACGTGAAAATGTTGATGTCAGATTATATAGAGTTATTTATCAGGCAATTGAAGATGTTGAAGCTGCTATGAAGGGCATGCTTGATCCTGTATTTGAGGAAAAGGTTATTGGCCATGCAGAGGTAAGACAGACATTTAAGGCATCTGGAATTGGTACTATTGCAGGTTCTTATGTACTTGATGGAATGTTCCAGAGAGGCTGCAGCGTAAGACTTACAAGAGAAGGCGAATTATTATTTGAAGGACCTCTTGCATCACTTAAGAGATTCAAGGATGATGTTAAGGAAGTAAAATCAAATTATGAATGTGGACTTGTATTAGAGAAGTTTAATGATGTCAAGGAAGGTGACCTTGTAGAAGCATATATTATGGTCGAGGTTCCTAGATAGATTGAGAGGTAATATATATGAGAAAGAACAGCATTAAGAACACAAGAATTAATGGTGAAGTTCTAAGAGAGCTGAGCAATATTATACGTGGTGAAATAAAAGATCCAAGAATTGCTCCATTTACCAGTGTTGTTGCAGTAGAAGTTGCACCTGATTTAAAACAGTGCAAGGCATATATAAGTGTCCTTGGAGATGAAGAGGTTCAAAAGGCAACACTGCAGGGATTAAGAAGCGCAGAGGGATATATAAGAAAACAGCTTGCTTCTACTATCAATTTGAGAAATACCCCTGAAATTATATTCATTATTGATCAGTCAATTGAATATGGTGTTAATATGTCAAAGCTTATTGATGAAGTTAATCACAAAGAGTAAGGAGTTTTTAATTTGAAGAAAATAGCAGATATAGTTAAGGACAAGGAGAAAATAGCAATCGGAGGTCATATAAGACCTGATGGAGACTGCATAGGTTCATGCCTTGGAATATATAATTATATAAAAAATAATTTTTCACAAAAAAAAGTCACACTATATTTGGAGGAGATTTCAGACAAATTTTCATTTCTAAATAGAACAGATGAAATTGTTTCTTTTTCTGATGAGGATGCGATATATGACTTATTTATTCTTATGGATTCAAGCGATATAGACAGACTTGGACAATTTGAAAAGTATTTTACAAATGCTGATTCAACATTTTGCATAGATCATCATATAAGTAATAATCATTTTGCTGATGAGGATGTGGTTGTACCAACTGCCTCCTCAGCTAGTGAAGTGTTGTATGAAATGTTAGATGAAAGTCTTGTGACAAAGGATGTGGCAGAATGTATATACACAGGTATAGTTCATGACTCAGGTGTATTTAAGTATTCCAGCACTTCAGCCAGAACAATGGAAATAGCCGGAAAGCTTATGGAAACAGGTATCAATTTCACAAGTATAATAGATGATACATTTTATACGAAAACATATGTTGAGAATCAGATTCTTGGCCGTGCACTTATGGAGAGCATCATTTTTTTTAATGGAAAATGTATAGTTGCAGCCATAAGAAAAGATACACAGAATTTTTATAATATTTCCAATAAGGATATGGGAGGTATTGTAGAACAGCTTAGAATTACAAAAGGCGTTGAGTGTGCTATATTTATGTATGAGACGGAGAATCTAAAGTATAAGGTGAGTATGCGCTCAAAAGACCTTGTCGATGTCAGCAAAATTGCAACATATTTTGGTGGTGGTGGTCATATAAGAGCCGCCGGATTCAATCTTGAAGGTACATTTCATGATGCAATTAACAATATTTCAGAGCAGATAGCACTTCAGCTGAGTGAAAATTAGTGAGAAAACAGATATGTTAAATGGAATAATTAATGTATACAAGGAAAAAGGATACACATCACATGATGTAGTGGCCAAACTTAGAGGTATACTAAAACAGAAAAAAATAGGACATACGGGAACACTTGATCCTGATGCAGAAGGAGTATTACCAGTCTGCCTTGGAAAAGGTACAAAGCTATGTGATATGCTTACCGATAAGGATAAGGTATATAAGGCTGTTATGCATTTAGGCATTGAAACTGACACTCAGGATATGAGTGGAAAGGTTTTGAACAGCGTAGATATTCCATCGGATTTAACAAGTGATAAAGTATTGAATGTCATAATGAGCTATGTTGGTGAGTATAGTCAGATTCCCCCAATGTATTCGGCACTGAAGATAAATGGAAAAAAGCTTTATGAACTTGCAAGAGAAGGAATCGAAGTGGAGAGAAAGCCAAGAAATGTGATGATTTACAGTATCGAGGTCGAAGATATTTCACTGCCGCTAGTGACAATGACGGTGAAGTGTTCTAAAGGAACCTACATAAGAACACTGTGTCATGATATTGGAAAAAGTCTTGGCTTGTATGGATGCATGGAGCAGCTGCTTCGAACAAAAGTAAGCAGATTTGATATATGTGACAGCTTGACGCTTAACCAGATAGAGCAATTTAGAAATGATGACAGACTGAATGAAATAATAATGCCAATTGATGAGGCTTTCGTTGATTACAGCAAGATAGTAATACGAGAAGACTGCAGTAAATTATTATACAATGGAAATCCATTTGTATTGGAGCAGGCAAGTCAGCATGGCGAGATAAGAAACAATGAATTGTATCGTGTTTATGACTATAATAATGTATTTATAGGAGTTTACAGATATGTTGACAATAGAATTTTTAAAGTAGAGAAATTCTTTATGGATATTTAATTATGAGATACATTAAAAATAATACAGATTTTCAACTGAACAATACAAGCATTACGCTTGGTAAGTTTGATGGCTTTCATAAGGGACATATGAAGCTCATTGAGCAGGTGGCTGCACAATCAGGCAAATTTGAAACTGTGGTGTTTACCTTTAGTACATCACCTTCTAAGAATTTATCTGATTATAGAGGCGATATATTGACAGAGGATGAGAGACTGGAGATATATAATAATCTAAATGTGGACACGGTAATAGAATTTCCATTTGATGAAAATGTAAAGCATATGAGTCCTGAAAAGTTTATTACAGAAGTGCTGGTAAAGAAATTGTCAGCTCGTCTGATAATTGTGGGTCCTGATTTTAGGTTTGGGTATAAACGAACCGGAAATGTGCAACTGCTTGAAAAAATGTCAGAAGAATGTGGATATGCATTAAGAATTGTTGACAAGGTTCGCTATAATGGGGATGAAATAAGCAGCACGCGTATAAGAAGGTGCATAACTTCGGGAGAGATGGAAGATGTATATGAGATGTTGGGCTATCATTATTTTGTTATGGGAACGATTATTCATGGCAATATGATTGGAAGAACAATCTCACTGCCAACAATTAATCAGATTCCTGAGGAGGGAAAAATTCTTCCACCAAATGGTGTTTACGCATCAAAGGTGCTCATTGATAATAAAGAGTATTTTGGAATAACAAATGTTGGATGTAAGCCAACAGTTAAATCAGATAAGACGATGACAGTTGAAACGTTTATATTTGATTTTGATGAAGATGTTTATGGAAAAAATGCAAAAGTAGAGTTCTATAAATATATTAGACCGGAAAATAGGTTTGAGGGTCTTGACCAGCTTAAGAAGCAGATTATGCAGGATATAGAAGTGATTAGACAAAATATGAATAATATTTTCATTGACAAAGGTATTTCAAATAGATAGTATTGTATTATACTTATTTTTTATACAACTATTTGTGAAGGAATGGAGATTAGTATGGTACTATTGAATCAGGTGCTTACAGGCGATAAGACAGATGTTACCAAGTACATAGTAATTGGAGTGATTTGTATCGTTCTTGTAATAGGAGTAACCGTTATGGGAGTTATATCATCAAGAAGAGAAGATGAAGAACTTTCAGATGAGGAAAATACAAATAATATTGAAACAGAGGAAAAGTAAATGAATATCGACATGATACTTGGCCTGCTTGGAGGTCTTGGACTGTTTTTATACGGTCTTAAGCTTATGAGTGAAGGCATTGAGAATGTAGCTGGTTCAAAGATGAAAGGAATCCTTGCTCTTTGTACCAAAAACAGATTGATTGGAGTTATAGTCGGTGCAGTGTTCACCGCTATTATTCAGTCTTCAAGTGCAGCAACAGTAATGATAGTAAGTTTTGTTAATTCAGGACTTATGACATTAATGCAGTCTGTTGGTGTTATCATGGGTGCCAATATTGGTACCAGTATTACAGCACAGTTAGTGGTTTTGAAATTTGAAGCAATTGCTCCATTGTTTATAATTGGTGGAGTAATAATGGTAATGTTCTTTAAGAAACCTATTATTCAGAAAATAGGCGAGGTAGTAATTGGTTTTGGTATCCTTTTCCTTGGAATAGGTCTTATGAAGGATTCAATGACTACTCTAGGTGAATCAGCAACTGTGGTTGACGCTATTTCATATATGCGCAATCCATTTATAGCACTCATAGTTGGTGTTGTTGTAACAACGGTAATACAGAGTTCATCGGCAGCAGTTGGTATTATGATTGTAATGGCCAGCCAGGGACTTGTAACTTTACCAATGTGTTTCTATTTTATTTTGGGAGCAAATATTGGTTCATGTGTATCAGCACTTATGGTAAGCTTTACCGGAAAGAAGAATGCCAAGAGAGCAGCACTTATTCATTTATTATATAATGTAATTGGTTCGTTAATTATTTTTGCAGTTATCGTTCCTTTTGAAAGTCAGATTAGTGGTATGTTCCACTTGAGCCTTGATAAAAATGTAGCTAATGCACAGGTTGTTTTCAAGGTAATACAGATGGTAATGCTTTTCCCATTTGCAAAATGGATTGTTAAGCTTTCTGAATTGATTGTAAGAGGTGATGATGAACATAAGGATGAATTTGAACTTCAGTATATTACCATGGATGGTAATATATCACCTGCAACAGCTATGATGGAAGTAACAAATGAAATTAAGAGAATGGGAGAAATTGCTGATAAGAATCTTTGCTGTTCTATGGAGGCACTTCTTAATAAGGATCAAAAGCTTATTGATGAGGTTCTGTATGTTGAGAAGGAGGTTGATTTCCTAAGCAGAAAGATTACGGATTATCTAGTTGATATCTGCCAGTCAATTCCAATCTCGGAAGCAAAGCATATAGCAGGTTATTATCATGTTGTAAATGATATTGAACGTATTGGTGATCATGCTGAAAATATAGCAGAGTTTGCAAGAACAAGAATTGACGATGAGATAGAGTTCAGTGAACAGGGAAGAAAAGAAATAGAAGAGATGTTTGAATACACAGATAAGACAGTTAAGCTGGCAATTGAAGCGTTTGCTGATAGAAAGAAACAGAATCTTCAGGAAATAGTCAATTGTGAGAATAAGGTTGATGAGCTTGAAAAAGAACTTCAAAAAGCACATGTTCGAAGACTTGCACAAAACCTGTGCAGCCCTAAGGCCGCTATATTCTCTGATCTTGTATCTAATTTAGAACGTGTTAGTGACCATGCAACTAATATTGGATTTGCCATATACAAAGAAGAAGAGTACGAATAGATGTAGTTGACAATGATGATAAATCATCATTAAATATAGAATATTAAGTGGTATCGCAGTTATATTATGACGGCGATATCACTTTTTTCTTGACTTATAATATGACTGTGATATAATGTTTTTGTAATAAATGTAACAATTATTTAACATTTAACTTTTTCGGGGGATTAAGTTGAATGGAAATATACATTAGGAGAATGGTAATGAACAATTTTGGACGCAGAACAGGCAGAATTACAGCATTTGGTTTAACTACAGTTATGGCAGCATCTATAATAGGTACAGCTGTATTTGCAGGTAATGGTGATATTAGCATATCAAGTTTTGGTATAAGCTCAGCGATTGAAAGCTATGTGGATAATGCAACCGGTACGGATAATGCACATATTAATACAGCGGGTGTTTCAGCTGCACTGAGTAATTATTATAATGAATACAGCACTGATATGGTCCTTGCATCTAAGGAGAATATAGAGACAATTTTGAAGCTTAAGCCGGCAACTACGGAAACAGCGACAGAGGAATCAACAGCTAAGACAACAGAGAAATCAACAGAAACAGAGACGAAGTCAACAGAGACTAAGAAGAATACAACTAAGAAGTCAAGCAGTAAGGTTTCTTACGCAGGATACAAGAATTTAGGCGTAGCGAATGTTACTAATTATCTTAACGTTAGAGAAGAGCCTGGCATGGATGGAAAGATTATTGGAAAGCTTCCAATGAATGCCGGATGCGAGATAATTTCTAAGAAGAATGGATGGTATAAGATTGAGTCAGGAGAGATATCAGGATATGTTTCAGCTGAATATCTTTTAACTGGAACAAAGGCACTTAACAGAGCTAAGAAGGCAATTTCCAAGGTTGCCACTGTAACCTGTGATCAGCTGATGGTAAGAGAAGAGCCTAATACAAATTGCACTATTTTGTCAAGAGTGGCACAGGGTGAGAATCTTGAGGTTGTAAAGGTACTTGATGGATGGGTTAAGATTAAGCTAAGCGGATGTACAGGATATGTATGTGCAGATTATGTTAAGGTACACAACACTCTTCCGACTGGTGTGACTATAGCACAGTTAAGCTACGGCGGAACAGTGTCTAATACAGCAGTTGATCTTATTGAATATGCTAAGCAGTTCTTAGGCAACCCATATGTTTATGGCGGAACCAGCCTGACAAATGGAACAGATTGCTCAGGATTTACAATGAGAATATTTGGACAGTTTGGATATAGTTTGAATAGAAGCTCAGGAGCACAGACAGCGAATGGAACTCCTGTGGATTTATCGCAGATTCAGCCAGGTGATTTATTGTTTTATAGCTATGGCGGATCAATTGGACATGTTGCTATTTACATTGGTGGAGGACAGATAATTCATGCCAGCACTGAGAGAACCGGTATTACAATTGGTAATGCATTTTATCAGACACCAACATGTGCAAGAAGAGTAATCAACTAAAGTTACAGTTCAGCCTTCGGCTGAACCTGTTAAAAAAAATTGTAGTAAATATGCT
>CAZBKO010000074.1:0-11518 GCA_964492545.1 uncultured Lachnospiraceae bacterium | reverse complement strand
AAGGGTACAAGTATAAGAATTCTTAATCAGGTTATTTTTTGCCAGTTAGGTATATAAAGCTATTGAAAAATATGTCGATATATATTAAAATAATAACACAGAGACTAAAAGGATTTAGACTGTCTTCACCAATGCAAAAGGATTTGCATCAAGGGGACAGTCTTTTTATTTTCGGTACATGATAAAATGTACTTGCTAAATTTCTACAATAATTTTATAATAAAAGAAGTGCTTTTTGAGTGAAGTGAAATGGAGGAAAGTCAATGATTAATTCAAGCATTTTTAATTATGTGAATATCCTTGATAAGGCAGCAGATGCCAGTTGGACAAGAAATACAGTGATATCTAATAATATCGCTAATGTTGATACCCCTAATTACAAAAGGAAAGATATAGAATTCGAAACATATTTACAGGAAGAGCTTGCAGGGTCAGATTCTACCACATTATCAGAAGCTGTCTCCGATGTGGAGATGGGACATTTGAATTCAACATCATATACTGATATGAGCAATTTATCATACAGGTTGGATGGCAATAATGTAGATATTGATACAGAGAATGTAGAACTTGCTTCTAACCAGATAAAGTATAATGCACTTTTACAGAGCATAACACATGAATTTAGTATGATTAAGACAGCACTTACTACAAGTTAACCAGGGAGGTAGATTATGGGATTATTTTCATCATTTGACATAAGTGCATCAGGAATGACGGCACAGAGGTTAAGGTCAGATACGATTTCTTCAAATATAGCAAATGTTAACACAACTAATACTGGAGATGGAACTCCTTATACAAGAAAAATAGTACAATTTTCTGAAAAGGGAGCTAATACATTCAATAACGCTTTGCTTACGGCACAGGGATATGTTGGCTCAGGTGTTAAGGTTTCATCTATAACAGACGATACAGAGACACCATCAAGCAAAGTCTACGATCCATCTCATCCGGATGCAGATGATGACGGATATGTAACATATCCTAATGTTAATATAGTCACTGAGATGACTAATATGATTGATGCATCAAGAGCATATGAGGCAAATGTAACTGCATTTGGCGCAAGTAAGTCCATGGCATTAAAGGGACTGGAAATAGGTAAATAATATTGTTATTAATTGGAGGAAGATATGGCAGATATAACATCATCGATTAGCAACATAACAGATTACATAAACAAAACTGCTAATTTATCGAACACAACAAATGAAACTACAAAAGCAGGAGAAACTGATACATCTAAAGCATTTTCTTCTGCCCTAGATTCAGCTATGCAGATGCTAGATGAGACTAATACGCTCACAAATAATGCTGATACAGCCCAGATGAACTTTGCTATGGGATATTCAGATAATACACATGATTTGGTAATAGCACAGCAGAAGGCTGCATTATCTTTACAGTATACAGTTGCAATTAAGAACCAGCTAATTTCAGCATACAAAGAGATAATGAACATTCAAATATAGTATATTAGGGAGTTAAGTTCATGAACGAACAGATGAAAAATATACAGAATAAGATAGTTGAATTCTGGAATAAATACAATAAAAAGCAAAAAACTATGATGTTTAGTATTATTGGAGTACTTATCATAGCTTTTGTTATTATGTATTTTGTTTTTAATAAAACAACATATGTTACTTTGGTTGAATGTGATTCGGCAGAGACAGCATCATCGGTTAGAGATTGCCTGACCAACGCAGGAATTACATATACAATATCCGATACCTGGGTAGTCAAAGTCGAAAAATCTGATAAAGTCGAAGCCGAGATGGCAATATCCACAGAGGGAGTAATGGCCAAGGGATATTCTCTCAGTGATGCACTTAGTGGAGGATTTGACCAGACTGAAGCAGACAAGGAAAAGAAATATAAGGCATATCTTGAAGATAAGATACGAGTATCATTAGAGAGCCTTGATTATGTAAGATCAGCATCAGTATATCTTAATATACCTACAAGCAAATTAAGCGTACTTAATTCAGATGATGAGTCATCTGCAAGCATTACGCTGAAGCTAAAGAAGGATATATCAAGTGATGTATCAGCAAACATGGCACAGTGGGTAGCAACAGCTCTTGGAAATGATACTACAGGATCTGTTACTATTATTGATACAGAAGGAAATATGCTGTTTAGAGGAACAGATTATTCAGATGGCTCAAGCTATGTTGGCGGCGGCAATAAGAATGAAATGCGTCAGGTTGCAATGGATCTTGTAATAACTAATATTAAGAAATTATTTGATGCGGCAGAAATGTATCAGACTGTTGAAGTTTCACCATTCCTTGATATGGATTTTGATGTTGCAACAGTTGAGGATACTAAGTATGATACAGGCGACAGAGAACAGGGACCATATCTTTCATCATATGAATCCAATTCAGAAGGCAATTCCGGGGCAAGTGGAGTACCTGGAACAGATTCAAACGACAGTGATGAGGTTACATATGAAATAGATAACGGATCAGGCTCTACAAGTACATATACACTGAAGAAATATGAGTATGCAGTAAACAAAATTGTTGAGACAACAAGCAAAGAACTTGGAAAAATTGACTATACAACATCAAGTGTTGCTATTTCGGCAAGCTCCATAGTTGTATATGATGAAGAACAGGTCGATAAGCTGGGACTGCTTGATGATATATCGTGGGATGAATTCAAATCACAAAATGCAGCTAATGTTGAGATAACACCAACTGATCCACAGCTTACAACCATAAAAGAAATGATAGCAGACGCAACAGGATTTTCTGCTGATAATATTACAATTGTTGCATATCAGATACCACAATTTGTAGATGCAACGTCATCATCAACAAATGTATTAGATTATGTACCATATGTGTTTGCAGTAGTTATACTTGCATTACTTGCATTTGTTGTATTTAAGAGTACAAGACCTGTTGAGGTAACTGAAATGGAACCGGAATTATCAGTAGAGGAGTTGTTATCAAGCACTATGGAACAGCAGCCAGTTGAAGATATCGATCTTAATGAAAAATCTGAAACGCGAAAAGCTATTGAGAAATTTGTGGATGAGAATCCAGAGGCAGTTGCATTATTACTTCGCAATTGGCTGGAAGATGATTGGAATTAGAATATACATTTATATATTGCTGGAATGGAGGAAGCTATGCCTAAGAATTACAATCAGAATAATGGAGTTCAGGGAATACAAAAAGCAGCTATTTTGCTTATTTCGCTTGGACCTGAAAAATCATCTAAGATATTTAAACATTTAAAAGAAGATGAGATAGAGGATATTACACTGGAAATTGCCAATACAAGGAGTGTATCCCCTCAGACAAAAGAAGATGTTCTGGCAGAATTTTATGAGGTATGTCTTGCTCAGCAGTATATTGCTGAAGGCGGTATAGGATATGCGAAGGAATTGCTTGAGAAAGCACTTGGTTCTGACAAGGCACAGGATGTTATTGGACGACTTACTGCTTCATTACAGGTTAGACCTTTTGAGTTTATAAGAAAAACGGATGCATCACAGCTGTTGAACTTTATACAGGATGAACATCCTCAGACTATAGCATTGATTCTATCATATTTACCATCTAGTCAGGCATCACAGATTATAGCGTCATTGCCACCCGACAAACAGGCAGATGTTGCAAAACGTATTGCACAGATGGACAGAACATCACCTGATGTAATCAAGGAAGTGGAAAAGATACTTGAAAGAAAGCTTGCATCGCTTGTTAATCAGGATTACACAATTGTTGGTGGAGTTGATGCAATTGTAGATATACTTAATTCTGTTGACAGAGGAACAGAAAAACATATTATGGAGAATTTGGAAATCGAAGAACCGGAATTGGCAGAAGAAATCAAGAGAAAAATGTTTGTATTCGAGGATATCTTATCACTTGATGACAAGACAATTCAGAGAGTGCTTAGAGACGTTGATAACAATGATTTGGGTGTTGCACTTAAGGCTGCAGCAGAAGAAGTACAGAATGTTATACTTAATAACCTTTCAAAACGTCTTGCAGCTATGATAAAAGAAGACATGGACTTTATGGGACCTGTACGTATGAAGGATGTTGAAGAGGCACAGCAGAAGATTGTAAATATTATCAGAAAACTGGAAGACTCTGGTGAAATCATTGTTGCCAGAGGTGGAGGTGACGAGATAATTGTCTAATTTAATAAAACCACAGAATTTTAGATGTGGAAATTCAGAGACAAAAATTATCGACTATAATTTGGCTATATCCGAAAAGATAGCGAAAATTCAAAATGAGATACAGAATGTTGAAAATATAAGAAATGATGAAGAATTCATAGAAGGCTTGCAGGCACAACAGGTTGACAAACTGATTTCGGACGAGACACCGGAAGAATTACAGAAACAGGCTGATGAAATTGTACAGCAGGCAAATCAGGATGCACAGGCAATAATAAACAGAGCCAAGGAAGAAGCCGAAATTCTGAAACAGGAATCAATTGATGCGGGGATGAAACAAGGGTATGAAGAAGGGCACACAAATGCCATGAAGGAGTTTGAAGAACTCAAAAAAAATATCGAAAAGCAAAAGATAGAATTGCAGCAGGAATATGAAGAACAGGTCAACAAAATAGAACCAATGCTTGTGGATACAATTCTTAAGGTATTTGAAAAGGTGACATATGTGCTTGGAGAAGATGATAAAGAATTGGTATTAAATCTTGTAAATAATGTTTTGACAAAATCAGAGGTAAGCAAAGAATTTTTAATTAAGGTATCAGGAGATGATTATGAGTTTCTTGCAAATAATCGTGAAAGAATATATGGTGCTGTGTCAAAACAGGTACAAATAGAAATAGTAGAGGAAGCAACACTTAAGAAGAATCAATGTATTATTGAGAGTGATAGTGGTATATATGACTGCAGCCTTGATGTTCAAATGAATAATTTGATAAGAACAATAAAAACATTATCGTGCATGGTAGATTAGAGGGTACAGATGACTGACATTGACTTAAACAAATACATAAGACTAACTGAAAAATCATTTGTTAAGAAATTGGGAAAGGTTGTTAAGATAGTTGGCCTTACAATAGAATCAGTCGGACCGGATGCTAATCTTAATGATGTTTGCAAGATTATATCAAAGGACGATGAAACGAGATGGGTAATGGCAGAGGTTGTTGGATTTAAGGATAAAAGAATACTCTTGATGCCATTTGACAGTATTGATGGAATTGGCCCGGGAAGTATAGTTGAGAACACAACTGTACCTTTGAAAATAAATGTAGGAAGCCAACTGTTAGGTAAAACACTAGATGGCTTAGGCCGACCAATTGATGGTTCATCTCTTGACGCAGGTCATAGTTATCCTGTAGATGCAAAACCACCTGATCCGCTGGAAAGAAATATTATAGCAGATGTATTACCTTTAGGTGTAAAAGCTGTTGATGGTTTGATAACAGTAGGTAAAGGACAGAGAATTGGAATATTTGCCGGAAGTGGTGTTGGTAAAAGTACATTGCTTGGTATGTTTGCCAGAAATACCAAGGCTGATATAAATGTAATAGCACTTATTGGAGAGCGAGGAAGAGAAGTTCGAGAGTTTATTGAACGGGATCTTGGTGAAGAGGGTATGAAGAGAAGCATCGTAGTAGTTGCAACTTCAGACAAGCCCGCACTTATAAGAAATAAGGCTGCAAAGACTGCTACAGCTATAGCAGAATATTTTAGAGATAGAGGAAATGATGTTCTACTGATGATGGATTCGCTGACAAGATTTTCTATGGCACAAAGAGAAATAGGTCTGGCATCTGGTGAACCACCTGTTACACGTGGATATCCACCTAGTGTGTATAGCGAAATGCCAAAGCTGTTAGAGAGAGCAGGAAATTCAGGTAATGGTTCGATTACAGGATTGTACACAGTATTAGTTGATGGTGATGATTTTAATGAGCCAATTACTGATACCGCCAGAGGAATACTTGATGGACATATTATTTTGTCAAGAAAGCTAGGACATAAAAATCATTATCCTGCCATCGATATTTTACAGAGTATTTCCCGTGTTATGAGTTCTATTGCAACTAAAGAACACAAAACAGCTGCAGGTCAACTGAAGAATGTTCTGGCGACATACAATGAAGCAGAGGATTTAATCAATATTGGGGCATATAAAAGCGGTTCCAATAAAAATATAGATTATGCCATATCAAAAATAGACGAGGTTAATGAGTTTTTGATGCAGGGCGTTAATGAGAAATTTACATTTGATGAGGAAGTTAAAATGCTTATGGGAATATTTGAAGAATAAGAGGTCAAAAAAATATGGCGAAATTTAATTACAAACTTCAAAATATCCTGGATATAAAATATAAGCTTGAAAATCAGGCAAAATCTGTATATGCAGAGGCAAGTGCTAAATTGAATGCTGAACAGTTAAAGCTAAAAGCCATTCGTGCCGATATAATTAAATATCAAAGTGATATTAGAGGAATGGGCGAGAGCAAAATTAACATATTAGATTTAAAAAGATGCAATAATGCAATTGAATTAAAAAAAGAAGAGGCAAAATTACAGATTGTAAATATTAAAAAGGCTGAAGCTGAGTTGGAAAATGCAAGACGCAGATTAAGTGATGTTATGATAGACAGAAAGACACATGAGAAACTAAGAGAAAAAGCATTTGATGAATTTTTGGTGGAAATAGAGAATACCGAGAAGAAAGAGATAGATGAATTAGTAAGCTTTAAATTTAACAAAAAATAACAGCAGGTGAGATAATGGCAAAGAAAGATAAAAAGAAAACAGACAATATTAATGATATTGAAGACAAGAAAGATAACAAGGCTTTATCAATAGCAATAACTGTTGTAATCATATTAATATGGTTGGGAATCTTAGCCATATTGGTTAAACTTGATGTTGGTGGTTTTGGAAGTAATGTGTTATCTCCGATTTTGAAGGATGTACCGGTTGTTAATAAGATACTTCCAAAGACAGCAGATACATCAAAGGATAATACTGATGAGAATTATCCATATAAAAGTCTTGCGGAGGCAATTAACTACATTAAGGATTTAGAAGTACAGATTGCAGATGAACAAGATAAGAATACTAAACTCAATGATAAGATAAGTGATTTGAATACTGAAATCGGAAGACTTAAGAAATTTGAAGAAAATCAGAACGAGTTTGAAACACTTAAAGAACAGTTTTATGATGAAGTTGTTTTTGGCGATGATGCAATTGATTATAATAATTATATTCAGTATTATCAATCAATTAATCCTGAAAAGGCTGAGGAATTATACAAAGAAGCTGTTGATAAATATGCATATGACACTGAATATCAGGAACAGGCAGATGCATACGCGAGAATGGAACCGAAGTCGGCAGCAGCAATTTTTGTTGAAATGAGTGGCGATCTTGATATTGTAGTTGATATATTGAAATGTATGAAGACTGCCAATAGATCCCAGGTAATAGCTGCAATTAGCGATGTTGATGCTAATTATGCTGCTAAAATAACCAAACTATTAGTACCATAGGTTTTAGAGCTACAGCTTTAAAATAAATATTTTTTTGGGAAAGGAGGATATGTATGGTAAGCGCAGCAGTTACAGGAAATCAATTCCTTGTAGTTAATGCTAACACAGATACCAAAAATGCAGATACTAAGAGCTCTGACAATTCATTTAATGACATTATTTCATCTGTGCAGAAGGAAAACACTTCAACACAAGATAATGTGCAGGGACAGCCAAGCGGCAAAGCAGAGGAAATTAAGAATCTTTTTAATAAGGATTCAGTTAAAGTACCACAATCGGAATCAGAAATATCAGATGAAGATAACATAATAGCTATGTCGGATATGATTACTGATATTATCAAAAACATTGTTGAAGCAGTTGCAGAACAGTTTGATGTTGAACCGGAAGCAGTGATAGATGCAATGGACGAACTTAATATGAGTGCTGAAGATTTACAAAGTGGAAAGGAACTCTCTGAATTAATAACTCAGTTGACAGGCAATGAAAATGTAATGAACATATTAACGGATTCAGAAATGTCAGGTCAATTTAAAGGGATATTTTCACAAATACAGGACATGGTTAATCAGTTTGTTGAAGATAATGGTATTACAAATGAAGATTTGAATACGTTGTTAAACGAATTCGATTTACCAAAACTAAAAGAACAATTCGTAGAAATTACAGATGTCAGTAATACTGACGTTACAGAGAATGTTCAAACTAGTGAATTGACAGATGCATCTGAGAACATTGAGAATGTGGCAGAAGATAGTGTAGCGGTAAGCAGTGATAGTAGAGAAGTGAATAATTTAACAGACAAGCAGATTCAGAATAGTGAAAGTGAAATTACACCTGAAGAAAACGCTGTCAAAGTTGAAAACTCTACAGAGAAGCAGAATGACGTTAGTCAGAATGGTACACAGGATCAATCATTGGCACAAAACTTTAACCAGACTTTAACAGAAATCATTTCAGAAAAATTTGGCGAAGATATTGACGTTAAACCAGAACAGATAATGAGACAAATTGTTGAAGAAGTAAAGAGTATCATTAAGCCGGATATGACATCGATGGAGATGCAGCTTAATCCTGAAAATTTGGGCAGAATCAATTTGCAGGTAGTATCTAAAAATGGTTCGATAACAGCTCAGATTATTGCTCAAAATGAAATTGTAAAAGAAGCAATTGAAAGTCAGGTAAGTCAGCTTAGAGAGACACTTGATAATCAGGGCGTTAAGGTTGATGCAATTGAGGTAACAGTTGGAAGCAGACAGTTCGATGAGAATCTTGATAATCAAAGCGATTCGAACGATGAAAGAAAGCAAAAGAAGCATATTAGTCAGGAAGAAATTGATGAAATCAATGGAAAACAGACAATCAAAGACGAAATTGAAGAAGAATTAATGAAACAGGATGGAAATACAGTAAGCATACGTGCTTAGACATCCGGAAAGGAGAGAAAATGAGCGTAAGTGCAAATATCGTTGATGGACAGGTAGTTGCAGATTCAACACCAACTAATACATCTAAAGATACCACTGGATCAAGTACTCTTGGAAAAGATGCGTTTTTACAGTTACTTGTAACACAGATGCAGTATCAGGATCCATTAAAGCCTTCAACAGATACAGAATATATCAGCCAGCTTGCACAGTTTTCTTCACTTGAAGAAATGCAGAATCTGAATTCGGCAGTTAACAATAGCAGCGCATATAATCTTGTTGGAAAGAATGTTATTATGGAAGTTGGAAAATCAACTGGTGAAACATCAACAACAACAGTTGCCGGTTATGTACAATTTGTTGAAATCAAAGATGGCAAGGCATATCTTGGAATCGGCGGCGAAACCTACAAATATGATGATTTAGATACAGTCATTGATGACAAGTATCTTGATTCAGTTTTAAATGGAAGTGAAGATAAGAAAGAGGAAAGTGACTCAGGCAAATAGGCAAAGGAGTGCGAATAGCTATGAGGATAAATAACACATTTACATCCATTGAACAGGTTACTGATCAAATTTTACAACAAAACAGCAAAGCATCAGCTTCATCTCAATCAAACATTTCGTTTGCAGAATTGTTGGAAAACAAACTGAAATTTTCAAAGCATGCAGGTGAAAGATTAGCAGATAGAAATATTTCGTTAACAGATGAACAGCTTCAGAGGCTGGAAGAAGGAACGAGAAAAGCAGATCAAAAGGGAATAAATGAATCACTTGTTTTGATTGATGATATGGCATTTATTGTAAATGTTAAAAATAACACAGTAATAACAGCAATGGATCAAAACGATAACAAAGATAATATTTTTACAAATATTGATGGCGCCGTAATTATGTAGCTGGACCTTGATGGAAGTTACAAGCCTTTGAATGACAGATAAGGCGATACGGCAGACTAAGGAGGTCATTTCATTATGATGAGATCATTATATTCTGGTGTTTCAGGATTAAAAGCACACCAGACAAAGATGGATGTTATAGGTAATAACATCGCAAACGTTAACACAGTAGGATTTAAGGCTTCACGAGTTACTTTCAGTGAATTGTTTTACCAGACAACACAGGTAGCTTCAGGACCTAATGCAGAGACAAGTACAGGTGGACAGAATGCTAAACAGATTGGTCTTGGTACATCACTTGGAGCAATATCAGTGGATGTAACCGGTCAGGGTGGAACACAGTCAACAGGTAATCCATTTGATTTGAAAATAAATGGTGACAGTTTTTTTGTTGTGCAGAGTGGTGGCTCTAACTATTTTACTAAGGCTGGAAATTTCACAACTGATGAAGCAGGTAATCTTGTTACACAGTCAGGTGCTTATGTTATGGGATACACAACAGAAAAGGCAGGCGAAGATTTACAGACAGACCAGATTAGACCACTTTCAGTATATGGTTCACAATTTGCCAATACTGATCCGGCAGTGACAACTAATGCTACATATTCTGGAAACATTAATGCAGAAGATGCAAAGTTTGCAGCTGGTCAGCCAATCACAACATTTATTCCTGTGTATGATAATCTTGGATATAAGTATGAAGTTCAGGTAAATATCACAAAAGTATCGGATACAGAGTATACAGTAGCTGCTGATGGAGTATATAGTGGCAATAAATTAGTAGATGGCCTTACATGTGCCATGACAGGAACACTTAATTTTGATGGAGACACAGGATTAATTGCAGATGGCTCAACATCATCGTTCCAATTAACGTTAGGCGGCAAGGATGCATTTACAGAGCCTGTAACAGTGGACTTTAGTAAAACAACATCTTATGGAAGTGAAAGCACAATTGACTGCAAGCGTGGCGATGCAGCTGGGAATGGTGCCGGTAAAGCAGTAGGTACAATGATTAGCGTTGGTATACAGACTGACGGTAAGATTGTTGCAGCATATAGCAACGGCGACAATGAAGTAATTGGTCAGATTGCTGTAGCAACATTTGAAAATCCGGCAGGTCTTGAGAAGGTTGGAGATAATATGTTTGCGGCAACTCTTAACTCAGGTGAGTTTAATGGAATTGGACAGGATATTACATCAACTGGTGGCAAGTTCTCAGCAGGAACACTTGAAATGTCAAATGTAGATTTAGCTACAGAATTTACAGATATGATTGTAACACAAAGAGGATTCCAGGCGAATTCAAGAATTATTACAACATCAGATTCAATGCTTGAAGAATTATTAAGCCTTAAGCGATAGAATGGTATCATAAATCAATAAGTAGGGTGGCTGAGGCCACCCTTAATTGACGTAAAATGACAAATAATCGGAGGAGTACAGGATGAT
Source organism: uncultured Lachnospiraceae bacterium (assembly GCA_964492545.1). GTDB lineage: Bacteria > Bacillota > Clostridia > Lachnospirales > Lachnospiraceae > RGIG1934. The sequence goes on along the minus strand of CAZBKO010000074.1, from coordinate 214 downwards.
TGATGTAACAAGACTTAATAACAAACAACTTACAATTAATGAAGACTTAATTGAGTTCATAGAGGAAACTCCGGATACAGTTATATCTTTCACAACCGGTAAGAAAATTGTGGTTCGGGAATCTATAGAAGAAATCAAGAATTTGATAAAAGAGTTTAAACGCGAAATATTTAGAAACGTGTAATATTATATAAAAAAATACAAAAATAATATA
>CAZBKO010000073.1:0-11558 GCA_964492545.1 uncultured Lachnospiraceae bacterium | reverse complement strand
TTATAAAAAAACGCATTATCTATGAGGCTTGTGGATAAAACTACGGAAACTCAAGTTTATTTAACTTGTGATTAAATGTTTAAAATGCTATAATTATACATATGCTATAAAATAAAAGAGGTAAATATTGATATGCTTAACAAGCTGGAAATAATTTGCAATTATGTGGAATCTAAGTACAAATTAATCAAAGAGTTTTCTGCCAAAATAAAAGGCTATAACTTAAGCGCCTACGCGTCGCAGGCTGCTTTTTTTATTGTTATGTCCATTTTCCCATTTCTTATTTTGCTGCTTACTTTAATTAAATATACTCCTCTGACAAAGGAAGCACTGGTTGAATTCGTCTCACGTATTATACCGGCCACATTCATTCCTATGACACAAAGTGTTATTAATCAATTATATTCCGAATCAAGCATTACTCTTATTTCAATAACCGCAATCATTGCAATATGGTCGTCAGGTAAAGGTATTATGGGAATAATGAGAGGTATTGATGTTATTAACGAAGTCGAAAAGAAGCCTAATTATATTATTCAGAGAATAATTGCATCCATATATACTTTTCTGTTTTTGATTGCTATAACTGCAAGTCTTGGGCTTATTGTATTCGGAGCACATATATTCAATCTAATACAGAAACATGCACCGCTTATATATGAATTTATCAGTATCTTTATCAAACGTAACATCACAATTACATTTTTAATACTAACCCTGTTTTTTATTGCAACCTATACTATTTGTCCAATGTCTGCCATGAAAAAAAATACAGCTTATGGTAATAGTACCAAAAAGAGCTCACTTATGGCACTTCACGTACTTCCGGGTGCATTATTCTCAGCACTTTCCTGGATTCTGTTCTCTTTTGGTTTTTCTTTATATGTAGACCATTTTAGTAAGCTTTCTTCAATGTATGGAAGTATTTCGACATTTATGGTACTTCTGCTATGGCTCTATATATGTATGTACATTATGTTTATCGGCGCTGTCATTAACAAATTCTTTGAGAATGAGATTATCGGTATTACAAGTGCGATAACAAAACGTTATCGCAACCTTGAGGATAATACCGATAATTAGCAGCTAATATGCCGCAACTATATCAATATCTGTATAGAAAAATTTAAGGATTTCTTCCCATGACATTTTGTTGTCCGACATTGTTTTAGTCGCATTTTGGCTCATACCAACTCCATGCCCAAATCCACCACCGACAAACGTGTATACTACATTACCGCTTTCATCCTTTTTCTTATCCACAACAAAACAGGCACTTGGCAATGATGATAGATTCTTTGTTGTTCCACTTAATGTATTAATTGCGTGGGAAGAAATGTCAAACAACTGTCTAATATTTGATTGAAGCTTTACAACCACGCTTCCATCAGTTCCCGTTAATTTAAGTTCCTTTAGTACTCCACCCATCCCCCTGCTTACTGGTTCTATTTTTGTAACTGTACCGATATATTTTGTTTCAACATTGTTCATAGTACCCAGTGCTTTATTAACCGAATAAGACAATTCTTCCTGAGACAATGTAACATTCCATCTGTATAAATCGTAACCTGAATCATATGTCTTAACCTTTTTTCTGATAAATTTGTCAAATGTACTTTCATCTGTCAAATCAGGAGCTTTTTCATCTGAAAGATATTTACTCTGCAAATATGGAAGCTTCTCACCTCCCCAAATATCTGACTGCGTGGTTGCTCCACAAGAAGTTGAAAAGAAAAATGCTTCGATAGCTTCACCGTCATATTTCATTATTTTTCCATATGTAGCCTTAACGGCAGCTATGGACTCTTTTGTTTCCATTGAATTGTTATACACCTGAAAGCTAATACTATCATCCACATGAGCACCATATGTACTGCAGGAATTATTCATAATTTGTCTGTAGGCATAAGTCCTGGCACATACAGCCTGAACCATTAATGCGTTGTCACCATAGCTGACCGGCATCTCGCTTGGAACTACTGCATAAAGATATTCCTCCATAGACAATTCATTAACAATCAATATTCCATTATCCGTTTTCTCCAGTTCAATAGAGCCTCTGTAAATAGGATTTCCGTAAGACCTCTCTATTGACATAATAGAGATTTTGTTCTTCTCATTGACCGGCTTTATTTGTATTCGTCCTTCCTTAAAATAGCCACTGTCAAGCTTAAAATTAAGTACTTTACCTGCCTTTATTACTTTTTTTTTCTTTCCATATGTTATCTCGTAATCTCCATCACATGTAATTACTGCATTCTGATGATAAATATCCGTGTACTGCGTGGTCTTAAGCAAGACCCTAATATTCTTTGCACTAATATTTGAATGTATTATAGCAGCACATATCTTACCCTGGGCAACAACAAAGTCCTGCACATCATAGCCTACCAATATGCTTTTCATTCCTGCTAATTCCAACTCTGCATAATCCTTATATACCTTAAAGCCCTCTGCAATTGGAACCTTTCCAAAGCCTTCAATTTCTATAAATGTATCATCAATTGATAATACTTTACCATTAATTATATCCTTCTTTAGGGAAAGCTTTGTAATACTGCCATCCGTAATTGAAATATCTGCTACCACATCGCTTATATCATCTTTGCCAGAGTAAGAAAAGCTTCTGGTAATCCCATACATATAAACATTTAATTTCTTTTTGTTTGATTTAATCCATACATTTTCATAAACTATCTGGTCTGAAACCACCTTGTTAACAAACAATATGTTATTATCAAATGTTATAACATTTATCTTTTTATCCTTATATCGTTCAAAGAACTTCTCCTGCTTTGTGTATGTATATAAATAATTACCTTCCTTGCACACAATAGCTTTATCATCATAGGCAGCTACTGTTATATCTTCATTTTTGAAGCTTTTTGCATTATCAGATGATAAATATATGTACTCAAAAATTTTATTCCAATCCTCCTCAAAAATTGTGCCTGTTTTTTGAAGTATCAAATCTATGGAATCTGAATGAATATTTAGTCCTTTTATTAGTTTTGCAGCATATTCATAAGTTAACGGCTTGTTCACCTTCACATTGTTATCAATAATCTTATCTGTAGACAATCTTTCTATATAATCTGTATCTGCCTGGGCTCCATACCTTGAATAAGCAACTGCTCTAAGAGCCTGACCTATAGTTAATTCATCTCCAAGCTTTGGTGATTTCTTATTGTAAAAGGTTAATATAATCGTCGTAGATGCAGCTACGATTAACACCATTAAAATAATTAATTTAACGTTTTTCTTCATAAACTCACTTTCCTTCCTAAATCTTAATCTATATTATTCAAGGTAGTCCCACTTTATTCTTTAAATTGAATAAAATGAAAGCAGCAAATACTTGCTGCTTTCATTTTATCAAAGAGCCCCAGAGTGCCGGTTCCTGCTATTTGAGTCCTAGCCAGTGCTAGGTGGGCAACCGCAGCCTTCATTCTGCCTTCCACTTATTGAAATCAATAGAGGCCTGACATCCTGAGAGAAAATATAGGAATCCCGAATCAAATAATGTAGGTTCAAAATTACAGGAATTATCGTACACCCCAGGGAATTTCTTTAAAATAAGTATACTCTATTCTATGCATTTTTTCAATAAAAATACACTTTTTATTGATTGATTATATTAAATTTAATATAATCATTTATATCAATCGAATCGAGGTATATATTAATGACAAACTATGATCAGATTATTATTGAAAATCTTGTCGTTTTTGCAAATCATGGTGTTTTTAAAGAAGAACAGAAGCTTGGACAGAAGTTCATCGTATCATGTACTCTCTTTACAGACATCGCCAAGGCAGGACATACAGACAATTTGAAGTATTCCACCAACTACGCCAGTGTATGTGAATACATTACTAATTTTATGAAGGACAACACTTTCCAGCTTATAGAAACATGCGCTGAGCGTTTAGCCAATTCGCTTCTTATTACCTACAGGAATATCGACCATGTGTCATTGGAAATCAAAAAGCCATGGGCTCCCATAGCACTTCCTCTGGACACTGTTTCGATTAAGATTGAGCGAAGCTGGCATATAGCATATATCGCACTGGGTTCTAACATCGGTGACAGCAGAGCATATTTTACTAAGGCAATCGATACAATTGATGCACCGGAAGACTGCGATGTACTCAAAATTTCAGATTATATTACCACTGCTCCATACGGTCCCGTTGAACAGGATGATTTTCTTAATGGTTGCATAATGATTAGAACAACCTATTCACCAAAAAAGCTCCTACACTTCTTAAATGATATTGAGGCTGATGCAGGACGCACGCGGGAAATTCACTGGGGACCAAGAACACTTGATCTTGACATACTCCTATATGATGATCTTATGATGGCAACAGACGATTTAATTATTCCTCACGTTGAAATGCACAAGAGAGATTTTGTTCTTAAGCCTTTAGTTCAAATTGCACCATATGTTGTTCATCCCGTCTATAATAAGACTATAGCTCTTCTTTATGATGAGCTTAGCAGATAGGCAGACTCATGCTATGTTCTACTCATCTACATATAAAGGGTCACTGACATTAATGCAGTGACCCTTTATGTATTCTTATTTGAATTAGTTTATTACACCTGTTCAACTATTTCATTCTTATTCTTATATATTGAATTAGCAGGCACAAATCCTCTGACCATTGATAGTGGATATACTCTGCTGCCGGAGCCTATTACCGTGCCCGGATTGAGAACGCTGTTGCATCCAACCTCAACATTGTCACCTAGTACTGCTCCAAATTTCTTAAGACCGGTTTCTATACAAGTTACACCTCCGTTACCATCAGGCACATTGCTAACCTTTACTAAAGATTTATCCGATTTCAAGTTAGATGTAATAGAACCTGCACCCATGTGTGACTTATATCCAAGTACTGAATTACCAACATAATTATAATGTGGCACCTGCACTCCATCAAATAATACAACACACTTTAACTCTGTAGAATTTCCCACAGTTGCATTTTTTCCAACAATTGCACATCCTCTAATAAATGCGCAGTGTCTTATTTGTGCACCCTCATCTATAATGAGCGGACCATTTAAACATGCAGTTGGTGCAACCTCTGCTGTTTTGGAAACCCATATATCATCACCTATTTTATCAAACTTTGATAAATCCAATGTATTTCCCAGTCTTCTTATATAATCATCAAGGATACTGTACACTTCCCAAGGATAATTAACACTCTCAAACAAATCCTTTGCAATTGTATTATCTAAACTAAATAAATCATTTACCTTTAACATATTTACCTCCACTACTCAACAGTTACTGACTTTGCAAGATTTCTTGGCTGGTCAACATCGCAGCCCTTAAGAACTGCTGTATAATATGCGATATACTGCATAGGAACTGCTGCGAGCATCGGCATCATGATGTCATCCATCTTAGGGAGTTTAACCAAATGGTCAGCAACGGATTTATCTTCATGTATATCATCAGTGCATATCATAATAACCTTTGCTCCACGGGTTTTTACTTCTTTGATATTACTTACTGTCTTCTCTATCAATGCTTCCTGAGTAGCCACAGCAATAACCGGCATTCCCTCAGTAACAAGGGATATTGTTCCATGCTTTAACTCACCTGCTGCATATGATTCTGAATGAATATACGAAATTTCTTTTAGTTTTAGTGAGCCTTCCATACTCAATGCATAATCAAGTCCTCTTCCTATGTATAAAAGACTATCTGCATTTATAAGTCTTGATGCAACAAACTGACATCTCTCCTTAAGTTCAAGTACGGTCTGCATTTTCTCTGGAATATCCATAAGCTCCGCTGTTAATCTCATACATTCTTCTTTTGATATCTGTTCCTTAGCAAATGCAAGCTCAAAGGCAAGAAGATACATAACAGAAAGCTGTACCGAGTAAGCTTTGGTAGATGCTACCGATATCTCAGGTCCTGCATGAGTATATATTACAACGTCTGATTCTCTTGCTATGGACGAACCCTTTACATTTACTACTGATACAGTCTTGGCGCCTCTCTTTTTTGCAAGCTCCAATGCCGCTTTAGTGTCTGCCGTCTCACCTGACTGTGAAATCAATATAACAATGTCTTTATCTGTTATCAAAGGATCTCTATATCTGAATTCCGATGCAATATCTACAATAACTTCAATTCTTGCAAGCTTCTCAATAACATACTTACCAACAAGTCCGGCATGCATTGCCGTTCCACATGCCACTATAAACAGTCTGTTACAGTCTTTAAGCATATCCATTGTAAGTCCACTCTCCTCCAGATATGGCATGCCATTCTGAATTCTTGGTGAAATTGTTGTTCTGATTGCTGTTGGCTGCTCATTAATTTCCTTAAGCATAAAATGTGCATAACCATTCTTCTCAGCAGCATCAATATCCCATGTTGCAGTCTGTAATTCCTTAACAATAGGTTCCATATGATTATCGCATATCTTAACACCATCTTCTGAAATTGTCGCAATTTCGTTCTCTTCTAGTAAATAATAATCTCTTGTATATTTAAGAATTGCAGGTACATCAGAAGCTATGAAATTCTCATTCTGACCAACACCTACAATAAGTGGACTGTCTTTTCTTACAGCAAATACTTTTCCCGGAAAGTCTCTAAAAATAATACCAAGTGCATATGAACCTCTAATCTCATCAATTGTTCTGCAAATTGTCTTGATAGGGTCTCCATCATAATAATAATCTAAGAGCTTAGCCACTGTTTCTGTATCTGTTTCACTTTCAAATCCATATCCCTGAGCTGTAAGAAATTCTTTGATTTGCTTATAATTCTCGATAATTCCATTGTGAACGATACTGACTCTCTTATTGCCATGTGGATGTGAATTAATATCTGAAGGTTCTCCATGAGTTGCCCATCGTGTATGACCAATACCACAGGTACCAACAGGACGCACTTCCTTTTTCATCTTATTTTCGAGATCAACTATTTTACCTTTTGATTTCTCAACAGTTATTTTATCCTTTTCAAAAACTGCAATACCTGCAGAATCATAACCTCTGTATTCAAGCTTAGACAACGCATCGATAAGAACATCAACACAGTCTCTCTTGCCTGCATATCCAACTATACCACACATGTGTATATCCTCCTTTATTTGTAATTCGTTGAAATAACATCATAGTTATGGCGCAGTAAATACTGATTATTAATGCTTTTAACATTATCTGTGCGCCTTGATACAAAATCGTCTAATTTCTGCATATAATCCTTCTCCGTAATAGTTCCATCTGCAACCTGCGTTAAACCCTTTTCCCAGCTGGCTGTAAGTTCAGGATTAAGAAGTGGCTTGATTGAAGCATTAACAACTTCATACACCATCTCTCCCATCTGTGTAGGAGTAATAATCTGAGTCTTCTTGTTAAGCGCAATATACTTATTATTTACAAGCTTCTTAAGAATCTCAGCTCTTGTTGCACTGGTACCTATACCGCTTCCCTTTATCTGAGCACGCAATTCTTCATCCTCAATTAGCTGACCTGCATTCTCCATGGCAAGTATCATAGAACCTGAATTATATCGCTTAGGTGGTGATGTTTCACCCTCCTTTATGTCGAAATTATTAGCTTTCAGTGTATCATTTTTCTTAAGTTTTTTCAATGCTTCTAAAAATTCAGCATCACATTTTATATCCTCTGATGAATCTTCATCTTTTTTCCTTGCAAATGAATTGGAAGTAACCTTGTAATACCCCTCATCTGCCAGCACCTTAAAGCTCGAATAAAAACATTCGTGCTTATCTGCAATATTATTCATTGATAATACAATTGATACTTTATTATATACTGCAGGCGGATAGAAAATACTTAAAAATCTTCTTGTAATTACCTCATATACCTTTGCTGATGTCTGGGACATTGAATTAAGATTATTAAGTCCCTGACCTGTAGGAATTATAGCATAATGATCTGTAATCTGTTTATCATTTACATACCTGGTAGATGCAATTCCTTTATAGGCTTCCTTTTCGAGTATTTCATTAGCATACTCTGACACATGACTAAATCTTGTCAGACCTCGTATATTATTGGCTATAACCTTTGAAACAGCTGTCGACAATACTCTTGCATCAGTTCGTGGATAAGTTACAAGCTTCTTTTCATACAATTCCTGAGTAATCTTAAGAGTTTCGTCAGGGCTTATCTTAAAAAGCTTTGAACACTCATTTTGAAGCTCTGCAAGATTAAAAAGCAACGGAGGATTTTTGTTTTCCTTTTTTCTCTCGACGCCTTCCACCTTTGCCTCCATATTACTGTTAGCTGTAAGATTATTTATAAGTTCCTCTGCATATTTTCTTTCCTTGAATCCATTTTCCTTATAAAGATATGGTGTTTCAAAATACGCTGATGAATCGCATACACGCCATTCACCATCCATATTATGATTCTCATCAAGACTTACATTTGCCATAACCCTAAAAAATGGTGTCTTAACAAAGGAGCGAAATTCACGTTCTCTCCTTACCACCATTCCAAGTACGCAGGTCATAACTCTGCCAACCGATATCACTGATCTGTCGAGTTTCAAATATGTAGATATTGTTTTACCATACTTAAGTGTTAGTAATCTGGAAAAATTGATTCCCATTAAATAATCTTCCTTGGCTCGTAAATATGCTGCCGCAGACAGATTATCATACTCTGACAAATCCTTGGCAGTTTTGATACCTCTTAGTATCTCCTCCTCGGTCTGTGAGTCAATCCATACTCTGCGCCTGTTTTTACCCTTCACACCTGACATCTGTTCAACTAATCTGTATATATATTCTCCCTCTCGTCCTGAGTCAGTACATACATAAATAGTATCTATATCCTCTCTGTTAAGAAGACTGCTTACTATCTTAAACTGCTTCTTGACATTGTCTATTACCTCATACTTAAACTCACTTGGAATAAAAGGAAGTGTCTCCAGAGTCCAGCGTTTCAGCCTCTCATCATACACTTCCGGATAGCTCATAGTTACAAGGTGCCCAACGCACCAGGTAACTACTGCATTTTCTGATTCTATATAACCGTCATTTCTCTTGCCGGTCACTTTGAGAGCCTTGGCAAATTCCTGCGCAACGCTCGGTTTTTCTGCTATAAATAATGATTTAGACATACTTACACTTTCCCAATTTCTTGTTGTTTTCCTCTACGATCAAATTAATGATCTTATCCTTATCCATAGGTTTTCCTAAAAGAAATCCCTGGATATTGTCACAGTTAATCTTCTTAAGATACTCAAACTGCTCCTCTGTCTCTACACCCTCTGCTATTGTTTCAAGGCCAAGCTTCTTAACCATTCTGATAACTGCATCGGTAATAATTCCTGTTGATTCATCTGTAAGTATTGTATCAATAAAGCTTTTATCTATCTTGAGAGTATCAATAGGCATCTCCTTTAGATATGATAATGATGAAAATCCTGTTCCAAAATCATCAAGAGATATCCTAAATCCATATTCTCTTAAAACTGTGAGTACACTAATAGCCTCCTTATAGTCTTCTATTAATACACTCTCTGTAATCTCTATCTCAATATCACGTGATTCAAGCTCAAATTCCTTAGTACTATCAATAAGCATCCGTGCAAAATCCTTTTCCTTCAGTTGAATAGCTGAAATATTAATGGAAATAACTCCATTGTAGCCATATGTTTTCTTCCATTCTGCAAAATCTGACAAAGCCTTTCTAATGACCCATTTGCCAATGTTAATTATGCAGCCTGTCTTCTCAGCTATTGGAATGAATTCAACAGGACTTACAGGCTGATCATCCGGTTTCCATCTTATTAGTGCCTCAAAGCCTCTAAGCTTCTTACATTCTGAATAATATTGAGGCTGATAATTCAAATAAAAAGATTCATCAACCACAGCATTCTTAAGCAGCTGCTCAAGCTTGACATTCTTAACAAATGAATTAAGCATACTCTCTGAAAATACTGCCATTCCATTCTTACCATGCTGCTTCACATTATACATGGCTATATCTGCACATTTCACAAGCTCAATGGCAGTTTCTCCATCGGGGTATCTTGAAATACCTGCACTGATATTAACAAATACTTCACTGCCATTGCTAAGTCTTACCGGTCTCTTAAGTGTTTCCATTATGTCTTCATATATTTCAATAACCTGAGTATTGCTGTTTGCGTTGAACAATGCAAGCGCAAATTCATCATTATTGAATCTTCCAACCTTAATAATGTGATTAGTATATTTGTTAAGGATTCCTGCAAATCTTATTACAAGTTCATCACCCTTCTCAAAGCCAAAGCTGTCATTGACTATGTTAAGGTTATCAATATCCATATACAATACCTGTATTCTATTACCCTCATCAGGTATCTTAGACATGGCATGTTCAAGTCTCTTAATAAAATAATTTCGATTATACAGACCTGTTACACTGTCAAAATAAGCCATATATTCAAGCTCTATCTGCTTCTGCTTAAGTTCAGTAATATCCTTAAAAAATGTACATTTCTCGATTACATTTCCTGATTCATCATAATGAACCCGGACCTTTTGCGAAATCCATTTCTTTCCACCATTGATACGATACTCTGCATTATATTCTGTTAGCTTATTACTCTCTGCTTCATCTCTTATATTACAATAATGCTCTATGTCATCCTGAAAAATATGTCGTCTTAATTCATCATCACTATCATCTTCTGTCTTAAGATTAAATATTTCTCTAAGCTTCTGTGTTGATATCACCTTTCCTGTTGAATAATTAACATATCTAAAACCATCAACTGATGTTTCCGCAATAAACGTATAAAACAATTCGTTCTCATTAGTATCTTTCATTAACTATTCACCATCCTTATGCCTGCTCATCTAGTGTTAAACTGTATGCTGGAAGAAAGCTCTCAATAAAAAATTCTGCTTCCTCCATATTCAATTCATGTATGTGTTCCAATGTTGATTGTTCGGCCTTAACAAAATCCATATTACCCATCTGTTTTTCTTCAATACACTTGATAAGTGCAGACAGCTTATCTGCTGCTTTGACATAATTCCACAGTTCTCTGTCTTCTTCTTCTATCCCTAATATCCCTCTGTATTCACTCTGAAGCTCACAGGGAAGTGATGTGAGCATCTCATTCATCGCTGTCTTCTCCACATCCTTATAAGCATCTCTTATCTCAGGGGCGAAATACTTAATCGGTGTTGGTAAGTCACCTGTAATTATCTCGGTGGTGTCGTGAAACATTGCGAGCAATGCAACTCTTTCTGCATTAATATTCCTGCCATAGTATGTGTTTCCAATAACAGCAAGACTATGAGCAATAATTGCTGTTTCAAGACTATGTTCTGCAATATTTTCAGATATGGTGTTTCTCATTAATCCCCATCTGTTAATATATTTCATTCTTGAAAGCATTGCATAAAAGTTGTAATTCTTCAAATTAATCGTTACCTTTCTCAAATCATTAGAATTAATTATACCATTTTTTATGTGTGTAAGCAAGAAAAATGGACCTTGAGTTTCCGTACTTTTATACAAATTAATATTGACATTTACAACTTTTATCC
>CAZBKO010000072.1:0-11755 GCA_964492545.1 uncultured Lachnospiraceae bacterium | reverse complement strand
GTTCAATACTGCTGAATTAAGCCCAATTGGTGCTTAATCAGCAGACACTAAATATCAGTTTGTTAATGAAGGCGAAACATATAATGCAGATGAAGGATGGAAAGCCTATGAAAATGGTGAAGAAGGAATAGACATAACAGATGATATAAGAACTGTACTCTATATAAGAGCAGAAGATAATGACGGAAATGTGTATATCAAGAAGACAAATGTTATGGTTGTAGATACAAAGGGAGTTAATCTTAAGTTAACACCTAATTTTACTCCTGATAAGTGGCAAAACAAGGCAGATTCAAAGGTGAATGTTAGTATAGCTGAAAATGTAGCGCAGGTAAAACAGATAGAATATTTTGTTAATGACCAAAAATACACAACAGATAAGCATTCATTTACAATTGATGATTTGAAGGATGGAAACTATAAGATAGTGGTTGAAGTTCTGGATATGTCTGGCAATAAGGTTACTTCATATTTAACAGTAATGAAGGATACAGCTGATATATCAATAAGTGTTACCGGCAATCCTACGAAGCTAAAAAGATATGCAGATTTGAAGATTAAAACGGTTCCATCAATATCAGGAATTAAGAGCATTACAGTTAATGGCAAAAACATAACAGGCAAAGATTCATATCGAATAGACAAGAATGGTACATATAAATTCGTGCTTACCAACAATGCCGGAAATACGAAGAGCATAACAATTACTGCAGATAAGATTGTTGTACCTGTATCAAAGATAAAGGTAAACAAATCAAAGATTACGCTTACAAAGGGTGAGAAATTTATTGCGGTAGCAACATTATCTCCTTCTAATGCAACATATAAGGGTATAAAATATTCTTCATCGAATACAAAGGTTGCAACAGTAAGCAAGACAGGCGTAATAAAAGCAATCGGTGTTGGAACAGCTAAAATAAAGATATCATCGAAGGATAATCCAAAGGTTTACAAGACAATCACTGTAACAGTAAAATATAGTGCTCCAAGTCTTGTTAAGGCGAAATCATTGAGCAGTTCAAGCATTCAGGTAACCTGGATAGGTGTAAAAAAAGCCAAGAAATATTATGTATATAGAGCGACAAGTCGAAAGGGAAAATATAAGAAGGTTGGAACAACAAAGACTACAAATTATATAGATAATAATGTTAAGCTTGGAAAGACCTATTATTACAAAGTGGTTGCAGGAAATAGCAATAACAAATACAATAGTGATAAATCGACATATGTTAAGACAGTTGTTAGATTAGCTGCACCTAATGGTATACAGATAATTAACAGAAAAGATAATACGATGTGGATTAGTTGGGAAAGGATCGCAGATGCCGTGTCATATACTGTATACTGCAGTTATGCAAAAGACGGAAAATATAGTTCGGTGGCAACTGTAGAGGAAAATGAACTTTCAGGTCTGCTCAGCAATAATAGAACAAGGTATTTTAAGATTAGGGCAAACAGCCTAAAGTCTAATATACGAAGTGAAATGTCATTGGCCTACACAAATGTTATTGATAGAGTTGATAAGGTTAAAGCTTCATCGAAGAACGGAAAGGTCACATTAAAGTGGAGCAAAACTAAGAAAGCAACAAAGTATACTGTTGTGAGAGCCGAAAGTAAAGAGGGTATTTACAAAATTGTCGGAACATCAAAGTCTGCTAAATTTACAGATACCTCAGCTGAAAAAGGAAAAACATATTATTATAAGATATGTGCATCTAATGGAAAAGACGAAGGCAATAACAGTGTTGCAGTAAAGATTAAGGTAAAATAGTATAACAAGGAGAAAATTATGTACAGACATTTAAGAAAATACAATAGAATAATGTGTTTTATAGTAGTGTTTTGCATAATAGGCTGCCTTGCAGATGAAGGTATTGCTGATTATGAGTGGAGGTCTGATGATGAAATAATTGAAATGTCAGATACAATAAGCTTGAATCAGCAATCAGGTTATGATTACTGGGATGCAGTAGGGTTTAATGATGCAAGAGAAATGCTGGGGACAGAATATAGCAGCGACTGCGTTATAGCTGTTATTGATACTGGAGCTGACCTTACTCATCCCGGATTAGTTAATAATCTATGGAAAAATGATAAAGAGGCTAATGGATTTTCAGGAGTTGATGATGATGGTGATGGATATGTGGATGATATTTATGGAGTGAATCTTATTAACACAGATAATCAGCCGTTGGATGACACAACTGACAGCCATGGAACACATGTTTCTGGAATAATTGCAATGTCCGATATTATAGATGGTTTAGGCATGAACTGTAAGATTATGGTTATTAAAGCTGGAAATTACGCAAAAAAAATGTCAGAGGCGAATGCTATTAGGGCAGTGGAATATGCAGTAAATCATGATGCGGATATAATAAATATGTCATTTGGAACAAATGTTAGTACTTTGCCGGAGCTTGAACCGGTAATAGAAGCAGCTTCAAAGAAATGTGTTGTTGTTGCAGCGTCAGGTAATAAGGGTTTAACAAGGTTTTGCTACCCTGCAGCTTTTGATGAGGTAACAGCAGTAATGTCATATGATGAAGAAAAGCAGGTGGCATCATATTCAAATATTTCATTGCTTAATAAAGGAATTATAGCACCGGGAAGCAATATTTATTCAACGACCAGAAATGGAAATTATGGTGTACAGTCAGGAACGTCAATGTCTACTCCTATGGTTTCAGCAGCATACGCAGTAGTTCTTACTTATCTGGAGCAGAAATACAATTATCAGGACATAACACAACGAATAAATATAGCAAAAGAAGCGGTGGAATCATCAGGAGAAGCGGTTCAATACATTGATGATAATGGTATGGTACATAGCTTTAAGGCATTAAATATATACAAATCATTACAATATATTGATAGACAGGAGTCATCAACAGAAGTTGATGAGACAACCAGTGACGAGACAGATGAAACTGAAAAAGAATCAACAAATAAAGCAGAATCAGAAACAGAACAGACAACAGAACATGTGGCTGCAAAGAAACCACAGCTTCAAATAACTGGAAATATCAGTGTAAAATCAAATGTATCAAAGAATTACATTAAAGTAAGCTATGGTACAGTAAAAAATGCTAAAAAATATCAAATTTACAGAGCTGAAAAATCAAATGGCAGCTATAAGCTGGTTAAGACTACAACAGCAAAATCATACATAGATTACAATATTAGAGCAGGCACAACATACTATTATAAAATAAAGGCTGTTGGTACCTCGCAGTTTCTTCCAAGTAACCTGAGTAAATCTGTTAAGTGCGTAATTCTAAAGGCACCTGTAAATGTGATTAAAAATACAGGAAAAAGAACGATAAAGGTAGATTGGTCACCAGTTTCAGGTCGAAGCGGATATAGAATTAGTGTTGCAAAGACAAAGAATGGTACGTATAGAACTACAAAATATACAGCGAAGAGAAGTGTATCACTTTCCAAAAACACAAAATATAGATATGTAAAAATACAGGTCTATAAGACAATTAATGGAAAAAGATATTATGGTAAGTCCAAAATTATAAGAATAAAATAATTAAGCAAGAACTTTCTATGAACAAAAATAGAAAGTTCTTTTTTGCGTTCAAATTGATTGAAATGCTAGAGGGTTGGGAGTATAATATAAGTATATAACAGACGAGCGTAATACACATCAGGAGCGTAGAATATGAATAGAAGGACTATACTTATTGTAGATGATCAGGAAGTTAACAGAGCGTTTTTGACACAAATTATTGAGAATGAATATAGCATACTTACAGCCGAGAATGGAAGTCAGGCATTGGAGATATTACATAATCATTATGAGTCTATTGCGGCTGTGTTCTTAGACATCATTATGCCTGGTATTGATGGATACCAGGTTCTTAGAGAAATGAAGGCAGATGATACTTTGTCCATAATACCTGTCCTTGTAACATCACAGCTTGTTGAGGATCAGGATGAGATACTTGCCTTATCCCTTGGAGCACAGGATTTCATTTCCAAACCCTATAAGCCGGATATCATAAGACAGAGATTGTCGAATATTATTAAGCTTAGGGAGAATGCGTACATAATCAACAGAATACAGAAGGACCATTTGACCGGACTCAGTAATAAGGAATATTTTATAAGCAGGGTAGAAGATATACTAAGCAATAATCAGAACAAGAAGTATGATATTATTTATATAGGAATTGAGAAATTCAAGCTTATTAATGATACATACGGAATGAAAAAGGGCAACGAGGTCCTTGTATATTTGGCTGACATAATTAATGATTGCTGTGATGATACATCAATTTGTTCAAGATTTTATGCAGATAATTTTTACATTTTCTGTGAACATCGCACATATACAAATGATATTTTCAAACCTTGCATAGAGCGAATTAAGATGTGCCCTATAGATATGAGAGTTAAGATTCATTGTGGTATATTTGAATGTAATGATTCAATAGAGGTTGAAGGACAATGTGCAAGAGCTAAGATAGCCGCCGATATGAATCGTGGCAAGTATGATGATTATTTTACAGTGTACAATGATGATATCAAGGACAGAATGAAAGATGAACAATTTATTTTAGGTTCAATGACAACTGCTCTTGAAGAGAATCAATTTCAGGTATACTATCAGCCTAAGTATGATTTGGCTTCAGAGAATATTATTGGAGCGGAGGCACTTGTCAGATGGATTCATCCTATTAAGGGGCTGATGCCGGCAGGTGAATTCATACCAATTTTTGAGAAGAATGGATTCATCACTCAGCTTGATATATATGTATGGGAGTGTACATGCAGGAATCTTAGACATTTAATAGATAAGGGTTATCCACCTATATCAATTTCTGTTAACATGTCCAGAGCAGATATTTATAATCCTAATATTTTGGACATACTTCTTGGACTTATTAATAAGTATGATATTCCTGTCAGATGTCTGCATCTGGAGATTACTGAATCAGCATATACGGAGAATCCGGAACAGATAGTTGATACAGTCAACAAGTTCAAAGCAGAAGGCTTCATTATTGAGATGGATGATTTTGGTACAGGATACTCTTCACTTAATATGCTTTCAGGCATGCCGGTAGATATACTTAAGCTGGATATGCGATTTATTCAGAAGGAATCTACCAAGGCAGCAGGACGTGGAATTATAAGCTTTATTATCAGCCTGGCAAAATGGATGGGTCTGGTGGTTGTTGCAGAAGGCGTTGAGACAGTGTAGCAGATTGATATACTGCGTTCCATGGACTGCAATTATGTCCAGGGATATTATTATGCAAGACCTATGCCGTTTAATGAATTTGAGAAATATATGGAAAATACTCCTGTAGTCGAGAAGAGTGTATTACCTGGAGATTGATTATAATAAGTTTCCTAAGCAGGACAGGCTTAATGGAATCGAAGATGGAAGAGTTATGCTAATAGTTGATGATGTAGGTACTAACAGAGCAGTTTTAAGATATACTTTTGAACACGATTACATAATAGTTGAAAAAGAGAATGGATTAGAAGCATGGGAATATTTGCTTGAACATTCAAATGATGTTGAAATAGTAATGCTTGATTTGCTTATGCCGGTTATGGATGGTTTTGAACTTCTTGAGAAGATTAGAACACACGAGCTTATGAATCATATACCTATTGTTATAACTTCCCAGGGAGATTTGGGAGCCGAACATAAGACTCTTGAAATGCAGGCAAATGACTACATTGTTAAGCCATATGATCCTGAGAATGTATATAGACGTGTTTCAAATGTAATAGGCAATTACAAATATCAATGCCTGCGCCACAATAATGATAATATCAATTAGCACTGAGCATTGAGTAAAAAAGGAACTTGTGCATTTGCATAGATTCCTTTTTTTAATAGTACAGTGAATGTGAAATAGCTTGATTTATAGAGCATATAATTTTAAAATATAAGTAATAGTGCAATTTTTGTATGCGAAAGCAAATATGCTGATTGGAGGAAATAATGGTAATAACAATATGTATTGGAAGTTCCTGTCATCTAAAGGGATCTAGAGAGATAATTCAGATACTTGAAAGACAGGTAAGTATGTATCATCTGGAGGATAAAATCGAGATGAAGGGTTCGTTTTGCATGGGTCAGTGTGTTCATGGTGTCAGCGTCAAGGTAAATGAGGATATATACTCTGTAACTCCTGCAGGCGCAGAAGAGTTTTTTAGAAACACTGTAATGCCACTACTTAATTAGAATGGAGGGTATACAATATTATGTTGAATGTAATTGGATTTAAGGAAACCAGATGTAAGGATTGTTATAAATGTGTAAGAGCTTGCGAAGTCAAAGCTATTGTTGTAAAGGATGGTCATGCACAGATTGCAAATGATAAATGTATACTCTGTGGACATTGTCTGGCTATATGCCCACAAAATGCTAAGACATTGATAAGTGATCTCGATAGAGTTAAGGAATACATAGCATCAGGGAAAAAAGTAGTAGTTTCCATTGCCCCATCATATATGGGAATATTGAAATATAAGACTCAGGGCCAGATAGTTGCAGCACTCAAAAAACTTGGATTTTATCAGGTGCGTGAGACTTCGGAAGGTGCAGTGCATGTAACAAATGAGTATATTAATTTGTTGAATGAGGGTAAGATGGATAACATAATTACCACCTGCTGCCCAAGTGTAAATGACCTTATTGAGATATATTACCCTGAGCTTGTCAAATACTTAGCACCGGTTGTTTCGCCTATGATTGCACATGGAAAATTGATTAAAACAGAACTGGGAAATGATGTAAAGGTAGTGTTTCTTGGTCCATGTATTGCCAAGAAGCGTGAAGCGGAGGACGATATCAGGGTAAGTGGCTGTGTAGATGCTGTTATTAACTTTACTGAGGTTGAAGAGTGGCTGAATGATAAGCAGGTTGACATATCACAGTGTGAAGAGATGCAATTTGATAATCCCTGTCCGGAAGTTAATCGATTGTATCCTGTAAGCAGTGGCGTTGTTTCAGCCGTTGTTGCATCAATGGACACATCAGATAATTATAGAAAATTTTATGTTCATGGAAGCCAAAATTGTGTTGAGCTTCTTGATAGTATGTCAAGAGGTGAGGTACACCAGTCATTTATAGAGATGAATATGTGCTCTGGCGGATGCATTAAAGGACCTGCCATTGACAATGAGCATATATCAAGATTCAAGGTTAAGCTTGATATGGAAGACAGCATAGTGAAGAATAAAGCGAATGAGTATGATTTTTCCAATGACGAGGGTATTTCATTCTACAAGGAATTTATGGATAAATCACCCAAAGATCCTATGCCTTCAGAGGAAACAATCAGAAAGATATTGTCTAAGACCGGAAAGACAGAGAAACAGTATGAACTTAACTGTGGTGCCTGCGGTTATTCCACATGCCGTGAAAAGGCAATTGCTGTTTATCAGGGTAAGGCTGAGCTTGATATGTGTATTCCATACATGAGAGAACAGGCTACATCAATGTCTAACGTTGTTCTTGAAACATCTCCAAATATCATTTTGATTGTTGATCAGGAGATGAAGATTGTAGAATTCAATCGCTCAGCAGAGAAAAAATTTGGAAAGACAAGAACAGAAGCAAAGGATATGTATTTGTTTGAATTGTTTGATCACACAGATTTCGAATATGTGCTTGATACCCATTCAAGTATTTTGGGTAAGAAGGTAGTACTTAGAGAATGGAATCTGACCGTGTTGGCAAATATAGTGTATATTAAGGATTTGAATGCTGTACTTGGTATCTTCCAGGATATTTCAAAGGAAGAGGAGCAGATACAGAAGGATTACCGAAGAAAAGTAGAGACAATAGAGATGGCACAGAAGGTTATAGACAAGCAGATGATGGTTGCGCAGGAAATTGCGGGACTGCTTGGCGAAACTACGGCAGAGACAAAGGTTACATTAACAAAAATGAGAGATACAATCCTGTATGACGGAGAGGATGTGGAGAAATAATGGATATTAGCGTTGATTCATCATATATCAGTCTGAATAAGCATAATGAAGAATTGTGTGGTGACAAGGTTGAGATTATGAAGACAGAAAACTCCAATATAGTTATTCTTGCAGATGGTATGGGAAGCGGTGTTAAAGCCAATATTCTTGCAACACTTACATCTAAAATATTAGGAACAATGTTTTTAAACGGTGCTTCAATAGAAGAGTGTGTTGATACAATAGTTAAGACACTCCCTGTATGTCAGGTTAGACAGGTGGCTTACAGCACATTTAGCATACTTCAGATATTTAATGATGGTCAGGTATATCTTGTTGAATTTGACAATCCTTCCTGCATATTTATAAGAAAGAATGAACTTTTGAAGCTGCCTGCCGAAGAACGAACCATTGAAGGAAAAATAATAAAAGAAAGCAGATTCACGGTACAGCCTGGAGACAGCCTTATTCTTATGAGTGATGGAGCTGTATACGCAGGTGTAGGAAAAACATTTAACTACGGATGGTCCTGGGAAAATATCGCTGAATATGCACTTGGAGCGGTGGCAAAGACAACCTCTGCATCCAGACTTGCCTCTCTCATAAGCAAGGCATGTGATGATTTATATATGCAGATACCTGGCGATGATACAACAATAGCGGTTTCAAGAATAATCAACAGAAAGCCTGTTGTATTATTTACAGGTCCGCCACTTAATAAAGAAGACGATATCAATGTTGTTCATGAACTGATGAAGAGTCAGGCAACTAAGATTGTATGTGGAGGAACAACTGCAAATATAGTTGCAAGAGTGTTGAATAAGAAGATAGATGTTTCGCTGGAATATACAGACACAACATTGCCTCCTATGGGAAGAATTTCCGGAATTGATCTTGTAACAGAGGGCGTGCTGACACTTTCCAGGGCAGTAGCACTTCTTAAGCAATACGAAGAGGGAAATGTTGATGAACAATTTTTTGTTGAACTTGATAAAAATAATGGTGGCTCTATGATAGCAAAGGTTATTATTGAATCATGTACAGATCTTACGTTGTTGGTAGGTAAAGCTATAAATGAAGCTCATCAAAATCCGGGACTTCCATTTGATTTAAGTATAAGAATGAATCTTATGGAGCAGATTAAAGATGTAGTAGAGAAAATGGGAAAGAATGTGGAAATAAAGTATTACTAAAATAGCGGAGGATTGTTAATGAATTTATTACATTTAAAGTATATAGTTGAAGTTGAAAATTCCGGTTCGATTTCAAAGGCTGCTGATAATCTATATATGGGTCAGCCAAATCTAAGCAGAATGCTTAAGGACCTAGAGTCGGAAATTGGATTTGAGATATTTAAGAGAACTTCTCAGGGGATAGTAGTAACTAAGAAGGGAGCAGAGTTCTTAAGACAGGCGCGCGAGGTATTATCCAAAATTAGTGAAATGGAAAACATGTTTAAGAATAAGGACGAATCCAAGCTAAATTTTAGCATTTCTATTCCACGTGCAAGCTATATAACTAATGCATTTACTAAATTCGTGAATAAATTAGACCAAAACAAAGGTATTTCTATTAATTACAAAGAAACTAATTCGATGGAAGCAATTAACAATATTATTGATAACGACTATAATTTGGGAATTATCAGATATCAAAATACTTATGAGGAATATTTCTTGAATTTACTGGAGGAAAAGGATATTAAATATCAGCCGGTGTGGGAGTTTGAATTTAAGGTAATTATGTCGAAGGAACATCCCCTTGCCTGCAGAAAATGCATTTTCATTGATGAATTGTCTGAATATATCCAGCTTGTTCATGGAGATGTTGCTATTCCATCGCTTGGAATGCCACATTTTAACAAGAATAATGAAAAGGAAGATATTCAAAAGCAAATTCGAGTATATGAGAGAGGCAGTCAGTTTGATATTTTAAGTCAGGTGCATACATCATATATGTGGGCTTCTCCTATTCCACAGGATATATGTTCCTCATTTGGTATAGTAGAGATTCCATGTATTGATGAGATACCATCTAATAAGGACGTGCTAATTTATCCAAGAGGCTACAAGTTCAGTGACCTTGATAGAATGTTTATTGAAGAGCTGGATAATGTTAAGAACAAGCTGGCAGAATAAAAACATGCATATATTATACAGATAAATGATTAATTATGTAGTATAAATGATGATTTGAATTAATATATGCCTATATTTATGCAAATGTTGTAAAAAATAAGTAAAATATTTGTTAATATTATGCAATATGCCAAAATACACATAGCTCTATTCATTTTTGATATATAACATTTGCCCAAAAATGAGTTAAAATAAATATATCAAAATACATAGGAGGTATTTATTTTATGTCAAGATTTACATTACCTAGAGACCTTTATTACGGAAAAGGTGCAATTGAAGAGTTAAAGAATTTAAAAGGAAAGAAAGCAATCGTTGTTGTTGGTGGCGGATCAATGAAACGTTTCGGTTTTCTTGATAAAGTTGTTAATAACCTTAAAGAAGCTGGAATGGAAGTTGAATTATTTGAGAACGTAGAGCCAGATCCTTCTGTAGAAACAGTTATGCGTGGTGCAGAAGCAATGACAAAGTTCCAGCCAGACTGGATAGTAGCAATGGGTGGTGGTTCACCAATTGATGCTGCTAAAGCAATGTGGGCATTCTATGAATATCCAGATGTAACATTTGAAGATTTATGTATCCCATTTAACTTCCCAGAATTAAGACAGAAAGCTCATTTCTTAGCAATTCCTTCTACTTCAGGTACTGCTACAGAAGTAACAGCATTCTCAGTTATCACAGATTATGCAAAGGGAATCAAGTATCCTTTAGCTGACTTTAATATTACACCAGATGTTGCTGTTGTTGATCCTGATTTAGCAGAGACAATGCCAGCTAAGTTAGTAGCTCATACAGGTATGGATGCTTTAACACATGCTATTGAAGCATATGTTTCAACACTTAACTCACCATTTACAGATCCACTTGCATTACAGGCAATCGAGATGGTTCTTGATTATTTACCAGCTTCATACAACGGAGATATGGGAGCAAGAGAGCAGATGCATTATGCACAGTGTCTTGCAGGTATGGCATTCTCTAACGCATTACTTGGTATAGTTCATTCAATGGCTCATAAAACAGGAGCTGCATTCTCAACAGGACATATTCCTCATGGATGTGCAAATGCTATTTATCTTCCATATGTTATCAAGTACAATTCAAAGGATAAGACAGCTATGACACGTTATGCTGAAATTGCTAGAAGAATGGGACTTGCCGGAACATCAGAGAAAGCACTTGTTAACTCACTTTGCGAGAAGATTGATGAATACAATGTAAGACTTAACATTCCTAAGACTCTTAAAGAATTCGGAATCAATGAAGATGAATTCAAAGAAAAGATTGCTAGGATTGCTGAACTTGCTGTTGGCGATGCATGTACAGGATCAAATCCTAGAGCAATCACACCAGCTGAGATGGAGAAGTTATTTACATGTACTTACTACGGTACAGAAGTAGATTTCTAAATCTAGACATATATTACAAAAGATAACTTATACGAAAGATAATGACAAGGCATATAGAAATGTATGCCTTGTTTTTTTGCGTAAAAATGAGCTGATATGGATTAAAAAGTAGTTAATATATGCTTGCAGCATAGTACTATTTATTAATGATGCAGTACAATATTTATATGGTTTTATTATGTAAAAATAATATGAAAAAAGAAATTAGGAGCTTCCTGTATACTTTAAAGAGTAAAGGGAATTGACTAAAAACAATACCTC
>CAZBKO010000071.1:6586-11766 GCA_964492545.1 uncultured Lachnospiraceae bacterium | reverse complement strand
CAAAAATAAATTAAATATTTTTTCATTTTACTGTTGACATTTATTAGCTGGACTTCCCAAGGCCATGGGCCACAATTCCAAGTCCAATAGTTACTGGCATTCACATCATAGGAACACATAGGTCCACACTGTTCAGTGTAGTTGTGAAGAGCATGCTCTCTGATACAACGATGCTTTTCATAGTAGGCCATAGCTTCAGCATTGTTTGGATGCGTATCAAGAAATAATCTGGCATCATCCATGGCAAAGCTTGCCATATCAATAACACTTTTGAGTTTACAACACTCTGCATGATTAGTATTCATAGTCAGGCTCTCCTTCCAAGATAAGGCTTATTTAAATCGGCAAAAATCGTCCCCACAAAAAATCCTTTGTCTATATCATATATGTTATCCCACTGCTGCCATGGAACGTAGGCCATTCCAATAGGCATGTTAGAGTAGTAATTATTATTGTTCATAAATACTCCTTAATAGTTGATTGTAATATATTTTATGAAAAAATGTCCATAATGTGAGTGGTAATATTGAAGATGTTTAAAAACAAATGTATAATAAGTAGCATATGTAAGATTAGTGAACACGTTAAGCAACGAAGGAGAAAATATATGTGCAGTTATATGAAATATAGGATTAAGCCCCGATATATTATGTTGATGTTAGTGCTAATTATATGTATTAATCCGATAGTCGTGAACGCATCTGATAATAGCGATGATAGCGATAAGAAGATAATAAAGGTTGGGAAGTATGATGTGCCGGGCATGAATGATAATGATGAGACTAGCAAGTATACAGGATATGCAAAAGAGTATATGGACAAACTGTCAAAATATACAGGATGGGAATATGAATTTGTCAATGAAAGCTGGGACAAGCTTCTTGAGATGCTCTCAGCAGGAGAGATTGACATGCTTTGCACTGCGCAGTATTCAGAGGAACGTGATAAGATATATGATTATTCAGACACACCACTTGGATATGAGAATTGTAAGCTGTACGCGGCATTAAACGATGAGCGATTTTATTATGATGACTACAAGGCGTTTAACGGAATTACTGTTGCGGCTATTGAAGGAGACTTTGCAAATGATGAATTTGAGAAATATGCAAAGGATAATGGATTTTCCTTCGAATTCGATTATTATCCTACTGGCGCTGAGTGCTTTGAGGCACTTGATTCAGGGAAAGCAGATGCTGTTTATATTGCGGGAATGGAGGAACAGACAGGATATAAAACTATTGGCGATATTGCCTCGAATCCTTTCTATATAATTGTGCAGGAGGGAAATACGGAGTTGATTTCTGAAGCTAACCGAGCTTTGACAAAGCTTCGAATAGCTGATCCATATTTTGAAGAAGAGATACATAAAAAGTACTTTGGAAATTCGGATGCTAATACAATTCCTTCATTTACAAGAGAAGAAGCTGAATATATTGCTTCAGTTGGGACAATTACAGTTGGAAACCAAACAGATAGGTTTCCCTGGTGCGATATTGATGAAAATGGAAATTTTTATGGCATACAAGTGGATTTGTTGGATGAGGTATCTAAGCTAAGCGGTTTAACTTTTGTGAATGAAGATATTCCAAATACAGTTAGGGCTGTAGATTACATGAATGAAAAATCGGGAGTTCGTATATTTAACGGCCTATCACGCTCAGAATTTGCAGTGTTTTCTCCAGACATACTGCTATCAGATCCAATGTTTACAGATAATATTTCATTTGTTGCTGTTAAGGGAAGCACACTGCATACAGATGATGCTGTCAGAGTGGCGATACCTGAGACTTTTACAAATGGAGAAAAACTGCTTAACAGGCTTTATCCAAATGCAACAGTCATATTTGCAGGGGACAAGCAGGATTGTTTAGATGCATTGGTAAATGATTCGGCAGATTTTGCATTGCTAGATACATATATCAGCAGCACACTGCTTCAAAAACCACGATATGAATCACTAACAGTACTTGCTTCTACCGGTATTAGACAGGATATAGTATTGTCAGTACTAAAATCAGAAGATGCAAGACTTATTTCTATCATAAATAAATGTTTAGATAGTATTGGTGATAATACGAAGACTAATATTGTTACAAAATATACAGTTACAAATCAGTATCAGCTGACATTTAGTGAATATTTGTACAAATATAGAACATGGTTTACACTGATAATTGCGCTGATTGCGTGCCTGATAATGGTTGTGGTTATTGCGTTGATACTTAGAATTAGAAGTGCTGTTAAGATAGGAAATACAAATAGTGAACTTAATGCCGCCAATGCAGAGCTAAGAAAAATAAATGAGAATCTAATAGAGATGACTCAGCAGGCAAATCAGGCGAACCGTACGAAAAGTGAGTTCCTTGCTCGAATGAGCCATGATATGCGAACTCCAATGAATGGAATATTAGGAATGACAGATTTGTGCGATGATGAGGAAGATATAAATATTCTGCATGAAAATATAGATAAAATAAAGGCATCAGGAAGATATTTGCTCGGCCTGATTAATGAAACCCTGGATTTCCAAAAAATCGAGAGCGGACAGTTTACTTTTGCTCCGGAGATAGTGGCTGCAAAGGATTTGCTGGATAGTGTAAATGGAATAATTGAACCTATGGCGGCTAAAAAGGGTGTGACATATGATGTAAAAATCGAAAAGGTTGCAATAATGAAGTATGTAAATATTGACCCAATTCGTATCAAACAAATATTTATTAATGTATTGGCAAATGCGGTTAAATTTACATCATGTGGAGGACGCGTGGAATTTGCGCAGAGCCTTGTACATAGAGACAGCGAGTACTCAAGGATTAAGTATACAGTAACTGATAATGGATGTGGCATGAGCAAAGAATTCGTTGAAACTAAGCTGTTTAAACCATTTTCCCAGGAGCAGCAGACGATAATTCCACAGAGTGAAGGAACTGGATTGGGATTATCAATTGTGAAGAGATTGGTAGAGCTGATGGATGGTGAAATATATGTTGAAAGTGAAATTGGAAAGGGCAGCAGATTTACGATTATTTTAGATTATCCGGTAGTTGATGAAAATGCAGTTGAACATAAAAAGAAAGAAGACAATCATAAAAGTGAAGAAGATATGGACAAACTCAAAGGAAGAAAAATTCTTTTGGTTGAGGATCACTCACTAAATGCCCAAATTGCCACAAGACTGCTGGAGAAGGCTGATTGTGAGGTGGCATTGGCAACAAATGGACAGGAAGCAATAGATATGTTCAGAGAGTCAAAGCAATTCTATTATGATGTTATTTTAATGGATATTAGAATGCCGGTTCTCGGAGGGATAGAGGCAACAAAAACCATAAGAGCACTGAACAGAGATGATGCAAAAACAATACCAATTATTGCATTATCAGCAAATGCATACACCAGTGATGTGCAGGAATGTATCAGCGCAGGAATGAATGCACACATTGCGAAGCCTATAAGTCCCAAGGTTATGTATGAAACTATTGCAAAGACATTAGATGTGAACAAATGTTTACAATGTAATTAAATTATATGTAATTACTTGTATTTAGTGATGATTTGTCATATTATAACAATAACTTACGGAAAGAGGAATGTGTATGAATGATATTATGGTAATTGTACCTTCTCTTAATCCTGATAACGCGCTGATTCAAGTAGTTGACGGACTAAGGTCTGCAGGGTTTAACAATATAATTGTTGTTGATGATGGAAGCGATGATAAGCATCAGGAACCATTTAAGCATGCTAAGGAAAGTGGCTGCACAGTCATTTTGCATGATATTAATATGGGGAAGGGACAGGCGCTTCGAAGCGCATTTAAATATGTAACTTTTAATAGAAGCGATATTAAAGCAGTAATAACTGTGGATGGTGATAACCAACACGAAATTCCAGATATTGTTAATTGCATTAATGAGTACAGAAACAAGCCTGATAATATTATACTGGGATGCAGAGATTTCTCACAGGATGATGTACCTGCAAGGAGCCGGTTTGGAAATAATATGACAAGATTTGTATTTAGATGTGCATGTGGAATTAAGATATCGGATACACAGACAGGACTTAGGTGTATTCCGGCACAATATTTACACAACATGTTGGAAATAGATGGAAATAGATACGAATACGAAACCAATATGCTATTATATATGAAAGAACACAGAATTCCGTTTTCGGAAGTGAAGATTCATACAGTGTACATTGAAGAGAATTCGTCTTCGCATTTTAATCCAATTAAGGATTCAGTGAGAATATATGCAGTAATATTTAAGTTTCTGGCAAGCTCTGTATGGGCGTCAGTTGTTGACCTTTTAATGTTTGCGGTGATGTGCCATCTTCTTGCAGGACATTTGGATAAAAGCATGTATATATTGGCATCAACTATTCTGGCAAGAGTTATTTCATCCCTTTGCAATTACACATTCAATCACAAGATTGTATTTAAGTCAGAGGGAAGTATGCGAAATACAATTGTGAGATATTATATTTTGTGTGTTTGCCAGATGGTGGTATCGTATGCCCTGGTATTTTTAGCAGCTTACGTGCTGCATATTGGCGGAGGTCTGGTAGTTGCAGCCAAAGCAGTTATAGATACAATATTGTTCTTTATTAGCTTTAGAATACAGAAAGCCTGGGTATTTAAGAAGTAAAGATATAAAGTGATTTATGGAGGATAACATGAGTGAGAAAATTTCAGATGAATTAGATATTATAGGACAATCATCTAAGACAGAGACAAAAGAGCCTAAGAAACAAAAGAAAGTCATAAGAAAAAAGAAAAAGAAAAAGTCAAGAGCGAGGATGATAGCAGCAAGGGTGTGTACATTTATTTTAACCACCGTTGTTCTTCTTGTTATTGCTTTATATGGCGTTATGTGGATACTTGTAAATGGTCCGTCAACAAGGGCTAAGAATCTTTTTGTAACATCGGTGAGAGAGACAAGTGCTATTGGATGGTTTGCTAATATCTATTTGTCAAAGTCAGAGATAAATGAAATCATTAATGGAAATAAGGTAATATCATCTGACGAGGATACAGATACCTCGCTTATAGATGTTGATATTGATGACAAGGATGATTCAGACGATACAGATAAGCCGGATGATAAGCAGGATAATCAGGATAAGGCAGACGAAAAGGATATAGAGGTACTTGATATAACCGGACCAACCTACAG
>CAZBKO010000071.1:0-6576 GCA_964492545.1 uncultured Lachnospiraceae bacterium | reverse complement strand
TTTTTGTATTGTAGACTTGGGAGCCTTTCATACAAAGCTAATGATTATCAAAGACCCATCAAGAGTTATGGTTGGTGTTAAGGGTGAATTTGATGGAACAAGAGGCAAGACAGTTGCTGACATAGTAAGCAGTTATGGTGCAGTTGCCGGAGTAAATGGCGGAGAATTTCAGGATCCGGGCGGAATGGGACATGGTGAATACCCAATTGGTCTCGTTATGTCTGAGGGTAAGCATGCTTATGGTGAGTTGAATACGCAGTATCCATTGATTATTGGACTTGATAAGAATAATATTTTACGACTCGACGCTATGACCGGACAGGAAGCAATTGATGCAGGAATAAGAGATTGTGTATGTTTCGGTGCAGGACCGGTTTTGATTAAGAATGGGCAGGCTTCAGAAGTTGTGGGAAGCAGCAGTGGACTTAATCCACGTACAGCCATCGGCCAGAGAGCGGATGGAGCGATTCTTCTGCTTGTAATAGATGGAAGACAGGCAAGCAGTCTTGGTGCAACATTTGAAGATTTAATAAGCATAATGCTTGAGCATGATGCTGTTAATGCAGCTAATGTTGACGGTGGAACATCATCAAATATGGTATATAATGGCGAGGTAATTACAAATTGTTCATCTCTTTATGGAACAAGACAGCTGCCTACAGCAATTATAGTTAAATAAGCGGAGAGAAAATTATGAAAACAAAGTTTGGTAAATTTATGATTATATATGCTGCAGTAGCAGTTGTAGCGATTGGATTTTTGTGGTTTAAATTATGGGGAATTGTTGACACGTATCAGCAGGAGCTTCCTGAGTATGCAATGGATGACTACATGGAAACATTTAATAACGAATACTACAATAAGCTTGTGGCTGAGAATAGTGATATAAATGTCAGCGAATTTGAAGATGCTGACAAAATAGTTGCAAAATATGGAAAGGCATCTATTGAAGGAAAAGAGCTTTCATATAAGAAAAAAACAGGGAAATATACCAATACATCACCGGTATACAGCGTACTAGCAGATGATAAGGAAGTTGCAGAAGTATCATTTAAGGAAAATAAGTACGGCAAGGGAAGAAAGAAATGGGCTGTCAATGAAGAAATTGCAGAAGGCATCAAGATAAATGGTAAGGAAAAGGTAACTGTTTCTGCACCGGAGGGCTGCAGCGTTTTCGTTAATGGAGTGGAAGTGGATAAGAAGTATATTACAGGAACTACTGAAGAGGCAAAGCTTCTTGAAAATGTTAAGAAGTACATATCAGATATTCCCGAAATGGAGATATATACAGTTGAAGGCTTGTGTGAAAAGCCGGAAGTGCAGGCAAAGAGTTCTGATGGAAAGGAATTAGAAGCTACTGTTGATGGCAATAATTATTCATATGGATTTCAGTCAGACGACGATTTTACAGCAGCAAATGACCAGTGGATAATATCAATGATAAATGCATATGCTTTGTATTTGTCAAATGATGGCTCATTCACAGCGCTCACACCTTATTTATATCCTGATGATACAACAGAGGGACTCAAGTCAAAGCTCAGCACGATTGGCGTTAGCTGGTATACAGACCATACCTCCACATCCCTGTCCGATCAGAAAGTCAGTGATTATAAGCAGTATGGAGATAATTGTTTCTCATGTATAGTGACATTTAAGCAGACTGTAAATGGCATTGGTGGAAGTGGTGACAAATCTGTAGTAAATGATAACAAATTAATCTGTATATTTGTTAAGTCTGGAAATGAGTGGAAGTGGGCAGGAATGAACACTTTGGAGATAGATAAATAATAGAATGGAGATAGTATATGACCGGAGTTGAATTGTGTGGCAAAGTTATAGATGAGGTTTCAAAGGTAATTGTAGGTAAAGATGATGTAATAAGAAAGGTAATGACGGCAATAATTGCGGATGGCAACATTTTAATTGAGGACATCCCGGGTGTTGGTAAGACAACTCTGGCCGTTGCATTTTCAAAGGCAATGAGTCTTAACTATAATAGAATTCAGTTTACACCAGATGTAATGCCATCAGACGTGACAGGATTTTCTATGTACAACAAAAAAACAAATGAATTTGAGTACAAGCAGGGTGCGATAGTGTGTAATATGTTTTTGGCGGATGAGATTAACAGAACATCATCAAAAACACAGTCTGCACTTCTTGAGGCGATGGAGGAGCATAAGGTTACAGTTGACGGAGAAACAAGAGAATTACCATCACCATTTACTGTTATTGCAACGCAGAATCCAATTGGCTCAGTGGGAACACATATGCTTCCGGAATCGCAGGTTGACAGATTTATGTTCAAGCTCTCCATGGGATACCCATCAATTGAAAATGAAGTTATGATGTTAAAGGGAAAACATGTGCAGAATCCAATGGATTCAGTTCAGGCCATTATTGATTCAAACACATTGAGAATTATTCAAAATGAGGTTGCACAGATATTTATTCATGACAGCTTATACGAATATATTGCAACAATTGCAGCGTACACAAGAAAAATGGATGATGTTGAGCTTGGAATAAGTCCAAGAGGAAGTGTTGCCATCGCCAAAGCTGCAAGGGCAGAGGCATATTTAGAGGGTAGAAATTATGTGACGCCTGATGATGTTAAGAATGTGCTTAAAGAAGCAGCAGGACATAGAGTAATTCTCAATACCAAGGCGAAAATGAAGAATATGACAGTTGATCAAATTGTAGACGAAGTCCTTGAACACGTGGTAATTTCAAGAGCTTAGAAAGAGAGTTAAAATGGCAAAAAATAGAGTGTTATATCTTGCTCTTCTTCTATGTTCTATTTGGATATTTATTGTGTATATTGATTACAGTGCTCTTGCAATACTGGTCCTGTTTGTCACACTTCCTATAGTAATGCTTATAATTACATTTATTTGCAGTAGAAATGTCACCGTATCTGTTATGGGTGATAATGGAATGGTTGAAAAGCACAGCACAGGCAAAATAACATTGCATGTAAAAAATACTTCGCTGATGCCATTTAGCGGTGCGATTATGTATATAACAGTGGAAAATTGTTATGATGGCAAGAAATATACGAAGAAATTAAAAATAAATATTCCTGATAGAGAGGTAAGCAAATTCATTATAAATATATCATCGCCTTATTGTGGAAAGATTCATGTTTCCGTAAGCAGATTCAAGATATACGATTGCTTTGGAATATGGTCATTTAAAGGAAAAATAAAGAATGAGGGGGATATATACGTGGTCCCTCCTATAAATGTTGTAAATCTTGTGGCCAACAGAAATATGAATGAATATGTTGAGGACCCGGTTATGTATTCTGAGCAGATTCCGGGAGACGATAACAGTCAGGTATTTGACGTGCGTGAGTATATGCAGGGAGACAAGATACAGAGGATTCATTGGAAGCTGACAGCAAAGAAAGAAGATATGTATGTTAAGGAATTTAGTATGCCGATAGATGCGTCAGCCATGATATTTGCAGAGCTGTCTGTGAGTGATAATACTGACACCATAAAATATGCAGATGCTGTAATCGAAACGGTTTTTCTTATTTCCATGGCTATGCTCAACAATGAACAGTATCATTATATATGCTGGTATGACGTGGAGCAGGGCTGCATAATTAAACAGGATATTATAGATGAAAATGATATATGGTCAGCAATGTATGGCTTGATGAACGTGAAGCTCTACAATGGTGACAAAGGAATAGAGGCATTTGAAAATAGCAGCTATGCCGGTGAGGATACGCTGTTAATGTACGTCACATCAGGAAGTGCTGCGAAGGTATCGTATAATCCGTGCAGAATTATATGTATTAGTGAAAATGGTGCAGATGATAGTGATGGCATTATTAATGTGCAGGTTGACAACGTGGCAGAGAGTATAGAGCGCATAGGTGAAATATAATGGTTATTAAGATAAATGAAATTGTTAATTTGGCGAAATCCAGATACAGTACTGGAAGAATATATGCGGCCTTATTTAAGATAATTCTTATAATGGCAGGAGCGGTACTTCCAGTACTATCTTTTGTGTCAGTATTTTCCATAGAAGTAAGCTACGCAGCAATAATTATAACAGCATTTATTGGAACAGTTTGTTTCATATTGATTGTGGGCGGCAAAAAGACTAAGAATCTGCTTCTTGTGCTTATGGGAATTGTATTTATTGTGTATGTATATTTTTTTAGAGATGAACTAAGAGAATCAATATTGTCCATCGCAAATGACATGATAAATGCCTATAATTTGTATTTTAAACAGAATATCAGCACATTTGTAATCGATATGGTAAATGAAAAGAAAAACAATTCACTTTTGATTTGCGGAATTGTATTTGAATTTACATTTATACTGGTGACAGCCACCTGGTACAGAATATATTCCTGGGTTCATATGGTTATTACAGCGGTATTTGTTGTACCAATGCTTATTTTGGGCAGAATGCCTGGCGTATGGTACAGCACAGGTCTTGTGATTTATCAGCTGGCAATATTTGCGGGAAGAAGAACAACGCACCAGAACAAAAAGCATCTGCGAGTGAAGAGTTCTCACAATGTAAATGATTGTATTAATGCAAAAATATTTGTCCTGATATCTGCAACTGTGTTGGTGAGTATACTTTGCACTATGCTGGTAGTGAATCCGAGCAGTTATAACAGGGATAAGAGTCTTGAAAAGGCTAAGAAATATTTGGTTGAGCAATTTGACAAATTTAAGAAATGGGATTTGATAGATGGATTATTTGGCACATCAGATAAGGCCAGCGGCGGAATGGCAGGAGGCAAGCTTGGCAGGGTGGATTCGCTTGAATTTGAAAATGTTTCAGCGATGAAGGTGACTGTTCCTGTACAGGGAGATGGCTTCTATATCAGGGGTTTTGTGGGAAATGATTACAGAGATAATTCATGGACTTCATTTGGAGAGCAGGAACTCAGCCAATATATGCAGCAATATGATTTTGGCGAAATAAACTGGATGTCAGCTACTCATGACGGAATGATTAACCAGATAATAAATAATCCACAGTTTTCGAATTTATATCAGAGCAGGATGGCTGATACATTTACCATAGAACTGACTGGCGCAGATTCAGGATATTTCTATTCTCCATATTTCTCTGATTTGAGTGAGTACAATTCAATAGTAGATACAATAGTAACTGATGATATGCCGGACAGCATCACCATTCCATTTGTAGATTATCTAATAGGCGATAATTATGATGAACTTTCATCGGCTGTGTACGAGGAAGATTGGGAACATGAAAGGTATACACTGGCAAACTTTCAGTTAACATGGTCGGAACAGGTTAGCAGCAGAATGTATTTAGAATTGTATCCAAGCTCAGATAATGGTCTGGTTACGTTTAACGGACAAAATTATCAGGAATGTATCGATGCAGTGAAAAATTACCTCGTTGAGAATATGGAATATACAACTAATCCAGGTAGAATAGATGAGGATAAGGATTTTCTTGAAACATTTATGCTTGAAACTAAAAAAGGCTACTGTAGTCATTTTGCAACAGCAGCAACAATGATGTTTAGGGCAGAGGGAATACCGGCAAGATATGTAGAGGGTTATATATTATCTAAACAGGATATTGGGAAAAACAGAATAAATACTGTTACAAAGTCACAGCAGATCTCAAATGAAGGTACTATGGGCGAAAAGAAATATTACGAAGTTGATGTGAAGGACAGTAATGCCCATGCCTGGGTTGAGATATATATAGGCGGTTTTGGCTGGGTACCGGTGGAGGTTACACCAGGCTACAGCAACGCGCTTGATGGCGATATAAATGACTATCAGCAGCAGACAACGACACAGAGTCCTACAACGACAGGCCAGCAGACAACGACAACTAAGAAGAATCAGCAGCCGACAACAGCACCGAAGGCAACAACAGCTTCACCTGTGGATATATCACATATTTTATATGTATTAGCTGTTATGGCAATACTTATAGGTTCAGGGCTGTTGGTATACTATGTGCAGAGAAGGCGGAAGCTTGCTGTATACAATTATCTTCATTCGTCAGATTATCACAAAAATATTGGATATGCTTACAGCTGTTTTGTGAAATTGATGAAATCGAACAGGATAGAGTTAAGTGAAAAGTTAATGTCAGCTGATAAGGCTAAAGTGATTTCTGAGAAATTTATGATTGAGGAAAAACAGCTTGAGGATGTGTATAATGTCTTTGAAAAGCTCCATTTTGGTGGAAAAGGTATCACCTTTGAACAGAATGAAAATGATAATGTGGTCACTATTATATACGAAATTGGTGAGAGCAGTTATAACAGTGGAAATGTATTTACAAAGCTGAAGATAAAGTACATTTGGTGCCTGTACAAAAAATAATTGTTGTTGATTGTGGAAAAATGGGTTATAATAGTGCGTAAAGTGAAAA
Organism: uncultured Lachnospiraceae bacterium; assembly: GCA_964492545.1. Taxonomy (GTDB): domain Bacteria; phylum Bacillota; class Clostridia; order Lachnospirales; family Lachnospiraceae; genus RGIG1934. The sequence continues at coordinate 165 of CAZBKO010000071.1, read as the reverse complement.
TACTTATTAATTAATGATACGGAGGTAATTAGATTATGTTAGTTTCAGCAAAAGAAATGCTTCAGAAAGCAAAAGCAGGACATTATGCAGTTGGACAGTTCAATATCAACAATCTTGAATGGACTAAGGCTGTTCTTTTAACAGCACAGGAATTAAACTCACCAG
>CAZBKO010000070.1:0-11790 GCA_964492545.1 uncultured Lachnospiraceae bacterium | reverse complement strand
AAGTTGTAAATGTCAATATTAATTTGTATAAAAGTACGGAAACTCAAGAATTATCATATTGACAACATAAATAGGATATGATAATATACTATTTATAAACAACTAGTTCTCTTCCGAATTGAATTCATCCTCAGATATTGTTCTAACATTGACACCATTTACTTCTATGTGATCATTGACGGTGATTACCAGACATTGTCTGCCATCGATTATTTTTGTTTCAATAAGGTCAGTTCTGTCCGGATTAACTTTTATTACTACATCAGGAGTTTCAATGTTGAATTTACGGACACTGGCTACATTAGCAGCAAGGAAGGTTGTGTTATCGCCAACCGTTTCCTCATAATCCTTATCGAAGGAATCCATTTTCTCCTCAGGAATTCCGCTTTGTTCAAGAATCTGTTTTACACCGTTTTTTGTAAGTACTAAAGGTTCAGGTGCATCCTTGCTTTCGGTTATCATTTCATTGAGTGCTTCATGAATATTTTTGATAGTCTCGTAATTACATTCATCACCCAGCGTTTCAGATATTATTGTATTGAAGGTCTCTTTTTGACTGTCGGCAGTCATAGGAACTGATGCACCAAGGACATCTTCAACAAGTCCGGGCTGAAGCTCTTCTGGATTCTTGGAGTAATACAGAACACTGTGAATATCTGTGCTTCTATCGTTGAATACAGGAAATAGGAATGCTTTGGCAGGGGCTTCAACAATCCAGTCCCTTGTTCTGTCTTCAATAGTATTCTTCTGCTCATTATATCCAAGTCCGGGCTTGGTAAGGTTAACTGGACATATGCTGCACAAGATGAAATCATATACTTCATCAGAGGCATCATCCATGTCAATGCCGTCAGAAGATCTTCCCGGGATATCGTATACAGCATGAATGAGAATAATGTAATAATTAAGACTGTACTCATAATGCTCAATAATCTTTTGGTAGAATTCATTAACCAGTTCATCGTCCTGAAGCTTACTCTCGCGAAGACGCATCAGGAATTCATGAGTACCACCAGGCATTTCCTGCTCAAGAGGGAACTCCATATTAAGTAGATTCTTGCCAAGGGTTCCGGATAGAGAATGCTTGAATATATCACAGTACTTGTGAACGTCTTCTTCTGGCAGCGAGAAGAAGGCATCTTTGGATGTGAACTTAATGTTCTTCTCACCATCTATATAGCATCCACATATGCGGGTTATGACATTGCGTTCTGGTGTAAATTGCTTTTTTATTTCAGATATTTCTTTCTTATTCATATAACCTCCAACGATTGTTATGTATTTAGTGATAGAATAGTTTTAACATAATTAGTTTATTTTTTCAATACTTGAAAAAATATTTGTAACCAATTCATATTATAGTAACATTATGTTATAATCATACTATATGATTTGAAAGAGAGGTATACATGACTAGATCAGAATTTGAAAAATATTCCAATATTGCGCGACATATTACAAAAGCTCCCATGGTTTTTAAAGGTGCTAATATTGTTAATGTCTTTACTGAACAGATTATCAGGGGAGATATAGCTGTGTGTGATGGTTTCATAGTTGGTATAGGAGATTATAGTTCAGATAATGAGATTGATGTCACGGGAAGATACATTATCCCTGGGATGATTGACAGCCATCTCCATCTGGAATCAACACTTGTTACACCGGCAGAACTTATCAGTCAGGCAGCAGCCTGCGGTACAACAACATTTATTGTTGATCCGCATGAATCGGCAAATGTATCCGGCAGTGATGGAATTGACTATATTCTAGAACAGACCAGCGAAGCTCCAGCGAATGTATATGTGATGATGCCATCATGTGTTCCTGCAACATCACTTGATGATAATGGATGTATATTTACACATGATATGATGAAACCATATCTTAACAACAGAAGAATTCTTGGATTAGGAGAAGTAATGGACTATTTTTCTGTTGTAACGGCAGAGAATAAGATGTATGATAAGCTTGAACTGTTTAGAGATAAGATAATTGATGGTCATGCTCCATTTCTAAAAGATGATGATTTACAGGCTTATGTTATGGCAGGTATATCAACAGACCACGAGTGCTGTGATTATGAATATGCAATGAAGGAAAGAGCTAATGGACTGACAGTTCTTATAAGAGAAGGAAGTGCAGCCAAGAATCTTGAAGCTATTGTCAGTGGAATAGTTGCAAATGATACTCCGACAGATGGATTTTGCTTCTGTACTGATGATAAGCATATAGAAGACATTAAGAAGCTGGGGCATATTAACTACAGTGTTAAGAAAGCGATATCCCTTGGAATTAATCCGGTGAAAGCTATCAAAATGGCAACCATTCAGGCAGCTAAGTGTTATAATCTGCATAATATAGGAGCAATAGCAGCGGGGTATCAGGCTGATTTGGTAATAGTTGATAATCTGTCTGATTTCAATATTATTGATGTATATCATAAGGGAAGAAAGATTAATAAGAATCAAAAGGTTGACATTAAGCCATGCAAGCCTGGCCTTAAGAATACAATGCATATAGCCGAAGTGTCCAGACAGCAGCTATCTATGCCATCAGGCAGGCAGATGATTATTGAGATGATTCCCGGTCAGATAACAACTAAGGCGATAGAGTCATTTCTTCCTGGAGAAGAAGAATTTCAGCCAAACGATACTTTCAAGAAGATAGTTGCAGTTGAGAGACATAAGAGTACAGGTCTTGTTGGTGTTGGTGCAGTTACAGGCTTTGGAATTAGAAATGGCGCAATTGCATCAAGTGTTTCACATGATTCACATAATATTATTGCCATTGGAGATAATGATGATGATATATTATTTGCTATCGAAGAACTAAACAAGTGCGGTGGTGGATATATTATTGTGAGTAATGGCAAGGTCGAAGGTCTGTTAGCATTACCAATTATGGGGCTAATAAGCGATGCCGGATATGAACAGGTTAATGTTATACTTGCAGACATGATAACAACAGCACACAATATGGGTGTCGCAGAAGATATGGAACCATTTATAACGCTATCTTTTATGGCATTGCCTGTTATACCGCAGATAAGAATAACCCCAAGGGGAATAATACAAGTCTAGAGATTGGAGTAGATATGGCGAAGAATAAGAAGATAATTAAGAATTATTTATATATGACGAAGGAAGATATAACCATCAATGATATTTATGAAGCACTTGATGAGTGCAAGATGAAGATGGATTTATGGGAAGCAGCCGGTATCATTGAGATTGAATGTGCAGATAAGCGATGCATTGATATAGAACATAATGCTGATGGATTTAGCGGTGAGGATGACATTAAGTTTGTCTCTGATAACGGAGTACACAGTATATTTAATATTAGTCTGGAGATGGAGGATGATAATATGTTTCAGAAGAAGTTTTCCGTAGTTATAGAGAAGTTTAGTGGAGCTTTATGCAGCGATAGTGACGATTTTAGACCATACATATTGGGGGGATTCGATGATTAACACATTAATTAATAAAATGATTGAATATAATAATGGAGATCCAATGAGAATTCAACATCTCATTAAGGTGCATGCCTTTGCTGAACTTATTGGTATAGGCGAACAAGTGAATGAAATTGATCAGTTTATTCTGGAGTCGGCGGCAGTTGTTCATGACATAGGAATTAGAAAGTCCGAAGAAGTATATGGTGATTCCATGGGAAGCCATCAGGAAGAATTAGGACCTGATGAGGCAGCTAAGCTCCTTGCAGAGCTTGAGTATTGTGAACCGGATATTGAGAGGATATGTTATCTTGTAGGACATCACCATACTTACAATGATATTGACGGAATTGATTATCAGATTCTTGTGGAAGCAGATTTTCTTGTGAACATGTATGAAGATAATATGAGCGATGAAGCTAAAAGAACAGCACTTCAAAAGATTTTCAAGACAGAGACAGGAATTAAGCTGTGCAGGACAATGTATAATTTATAATTTATTATGTGAATAGTGAGACCAGTTTATGAATTAGTTTTCATAGATTGGTCTCATTTTATTGAAAAAGAGGTGGACACAGAAAATACACAGATAAACCATATTTTTTTCAAATATAGAGAATATATTAGTTTAAGATATTGATTTGAAAAAAGGAGGAAGAAGACTTGATAGAAGTTAAGAACCTGGTGAAAAAATATGATAATCATTTGGCAGTTGATCATCTTAATTTCACCTTGGAAAAAGGGAAAATTTATGGTTTTTTGGGACCAAATGGTGCAGGAAAATCAACGACTATGAACATTATGACAGGGTATTTGGGAGCAACAGAGGGAGATGTGCTGATAAACGGACACAGCATTAGCAATGATGCAGGTGAAGCCAAAAAGTACATAGGCTATCTCCCAGAAATACCACCGCTCTACACAGAAATGAAAGTATATGAATACATTAAGTTTGCCGCAGAACTAAAGAATATAACTGGTGCAAAGCAAAAGGAAGCTATCGAGGAAGCTATACAGACAGCAAAGCTTGATGAAGTAAGAAACAGACTTATCAAGAATCTTTCAAAAGGATATAGACAGAGAGTTGGACTTGCGCAGGCAGTTATTGGAATGCCGGAAATAATCATACTTGACGAACCAACAGTTGGACTTGATCCAAAGCAGATAATTGAGATTCGTGAGACAATCAAGGAACTAAGTAAGGGCAGGACAATAATACTCAGCTCGCATATTATGCAGGAAGTAAGCGCAGTATGTGATTACATAATGATTATTTCAAAGGGAAAAATGGTAGCCAGTGACACTCCGGAGAATCTTTCAAAACTTTTGGTAGGTGCGAATACACTAGAACTTGAGGTAAAGTGTTCACAGGATAGAATCAGCACAATTCTAGATTCAATGGAAGACATTCAGAGCATTGAGTATGAAAAGTCATCAGAGGAGGGAACGGTATTTGCGACAATAACGACCGCTCAGGATAAAGATATAAGAGAAGAATTGTTCTATATTTTAGCTGAGAATAAATGTCCAATATATCAGATGGAACTTAAGAGAGTATCTCTTGAGGATGTATTTTTGGAGCTTACAAGTGATAAAAATGAAGAGCAAGAGGAGGAAGAAGAGGCATGCTAGCAGTATTAAAAAGAGATTTAAAATCGTATTTTGTATCTATGATTGGATGTGTGTTTATTGCATTTGTGGTATGTATAATAAGTGTTTTCTTTTCATATTACTGCCTCAATAATGGGTATCCATATTTTGGAGATGTGTTATGCAGCATGTCATATATGATAATTCTTGCATTACCTATATTGACTATGAAAAGCTTTGCAGAAGAGAGAAAATCCAAAACTGATCAAATGCTGTATACTTCAAGTGTATCAATTGGAAAAATAGTTATTGGCAAATATCTTGCTATGGTTGTCATTTGGTTGATACCGATGCTTGTATTCTGTATTTGTCCTCTTGTATTGTCTAAGTTTGGTCATGTTAATTATGTAAGTGATTATTCCACAATACTTGCGGTATTTCTTGTGGGATGTGCTTACATTGCCATTGGAATGTTTATATCATCTTTAACTGAAAGTACAATAATTGCAGGAGTAATTACATTTGGAATATTGCTGATTATGCAGTTGATGACAGGAATAACTTCATTTATATCATCAGAACCATTTACTTCAATGATAGGACTTATAATAGCAGCACTAATTGTATCGGGAATATATTTTTTACTGTCAAAAAATACAGCAGTTACAGGAATTTTAGCCGTGGTGCTTGTAATGGCAGTGATTATTGCGTATATCTATGACAGCAGTCTCTTTAACAATCTCATTCCGGGATTTTTGAATCAGATACCACTAACCGATTCGCTGAATAATTTTTCTATGAAGGTATTTGATTTATCAGCAGTAGTCTATTATATATCTGTTATGTTTGTATTTGTATTTCTTACAACACAGACAATTCAGAAACGTAGATATAGTTAAGGAGGATGACAATGAAAAAGCTAAATATTAAACAATCCCTTAAGACAAGTCAGTTTAAAAAGGGTTCCTATAGTGCAGGCATAATTGCAATTGTACTTGCAATTGTATTTGCAGCAAATTTACTTGTAAGGCAGCTTCCACAGGATGTACTTGCAATGGATATGTCAGATCAAAAGCTATATACAATTGGTAGTCAGACAAAGAATGTTATTAACAAATTAGACGCAGATGTGACAATTTACCAGATAGCGACTTCGGGTAATGAAGATGCATATATCCAGAAATTGCTTAAGAACTATGCAGATTTGTCAGAGCATATAACATATAAAACACTCGATCCTGACTTGAGTCCGGGACTTCTTTCAAAATATGAGGCTGAAGAGCTTGCAGATGATAGTCTTATTGTAGTCAGCGATAAGAGATATACAACAGTTTCTTATGATGATATTTATGAATCAGATTACTCTTCATATTATACAACAGGAACGACATCATATGCATTTGATGGTGAGGGAGAGGTAACCTCGGCAATCAATTATGTTACAACGGATGATTTGCCGGTTATGTACACATTGTCTGGTCATAATGAGCAGGAGCTTAGTGATATAATTACTGAAAGCATTGGAAAGCTAAATGTTGAAATTAAAAGCGCATCTCTTGTTAATGAGGAGATACCGGAAGATTGTGATATACTTGGAATATTTGCACCTGAGAAGGATTGCACAGCAGATGAAGCAAAGCAAATAATTGAGTATTTGGAAAATGGTGGTAAAGCAATTATTGCCATGCAGTATTCAGGAAGTGATATGCCTAATTTTGATGATGTATTGGAAGCATATGGAGTTCAGATGGAAAAAGGCTTCGTAGTTGAGACTGATAATCAGCAATATGTGCAGAACGGATACTATCTTCTTCCAAGCATAGGTTCAAGTGATGTTACAGATTCAATTTCAAGTAATGATTATGTGCTTATTCCATTGGCAAGAGGAATCAAGACATTGGAGGATGTAAGAAGCACACTTGAAATAAAGGATATTCTTACAACAAGTTCAGATTCATATTCTGATGTTGATTATGCAGCTGATGGAAGTATGGAAAAAGCCCTTGATGATATTTCGGGACCATTTAGTGTTGGAGTAACAATTGAAGAAAATGTGGATGAAGATACGGACACTAAGCTTATGCTGCTGGGATCATATTATTTATTTGATGATCAGATAACTCAGAGCTATTCTCTTGCAAACATAGATCTTCTTACAAATGCAGTTACATGGATGTGTGGAACCTCAGGATCAAGTGTGAGCATTGATACGAAGTCTCTTGACGTTACGTACAATACAGTGGCAGCAGGAACTGCAAATCTGTATACAGGAATGTTCTGTGTGATTATTCCGCTTGCAATAGTAGTTGCAGGCTTTGTGGTATGGTTTAGAAGACGTAGAGCATAAATATTTGCGATGCTCAGGAATGAGGTTAAAATGAAAAGGCAAACAATGAAAATAGTGCTGCTACTTATACTGCTTGTGGCTATATCATCCGGTTACGTTGCTCTGAAGAATCATAACAAAGCTACAGAGGACGAGACACAGGAAGATACAAGCATTCAGGTGTTATCAGTAACAAGTGCAGATGTTAGTAAATTAAGCTATGAGTATCAGGGGAATACATTGGATTTCGAGTATACAGACAATACCTGGTACTATACAAAGGATAAAGAATTACCACTGGACACAACTTATATAGATACAATCCTTTCAGAAGTAACGGACCTTACAGCTGAAAGAGAGCTTGAAAATACACTTGATAATATTGCAGAGTACGGACTTGATAAACCATCATTTACACTGAAAATAACAGACAAGGATGGAAAACTTTCAACAATATACATAGGTGATCAAAATGCAAAATCAGAGAATTACTATTGCTATGTAGAAGGTGATACTAATGTATATATGATAAGCAGCGCACTGGCTGCCAGCTTATCATATGACATTAATTCACTTGTAAAAATAGATACTGTACCAACCATAGCATCCACAGATATTTATGATTTCATAATTGATGACAGACATTTTGTGTATCTTGATGAAGGCAGTGAAAAGTATGATTATACAGAAGGTGCAAGATGGTTTGAAGAAAAAGCAGATGGAAGCTATGTGCCGGTTGATTCAACCTATATGACTACACTTTTATCAGATGTTACAGGCATGACATACACTTCCTGCGCTGCTTATAATGCAGATGAAAATGATTTGGAAACATATGGATTAAATAAAGCAGTAAAGATTACGGCCCAGTATATGGAAACTGTGACTGACGAAGCAGAGAGTGAAGATACAACAGAGGAAAGCAGCACAGAAGCTCAAAAGATTGCAAAAACATTTACCATATATATAGGAGAAAAAGATTCAGATGGTAATTATTATGTAAAAACAGATGATAGTAATGCAGTCAATGTAGTAACAGGAACACAGCTTGCAGATTGCATGGAAATAGATGAATCTGAGCTGGCTTATAAGGATTTTGCAAATATAAGCAAAGACAAAATCAAGAAGCTCACAGTAACAGCAGATGGTAAAGATTATGAGCTTGTCAAGGATGGAGAATTGACAGAAGACTCTTATGATAGTGCATTTTCGGCATTGTTAGCATTATCAGCAGAGAAAACGATAACTGATACTTCAAAGGTAAGTACAGATGTCTATGCGAAGATTAGCTATGTACTTGAAAATTCAACGGTAGATATTGAGTTTACATCATATAATGGCAGCTACTATGCAGTATCTGTAAATGGAAATACTAATCTTTTAGTGGTGAAGAGAGATGTAGAGGATTTTATAGCTGCAATTGATTAGACTACAAATAGCCCGGACTTCAAAATGAAATTCGGGCTGTTTGCATATACATCCATAAATAATAGCGAAAAATAAAGAGAATGGGGCCTAGGAAGTAATTACTTTTCCTAAGCCCCATTGCTTATCTATATTTAACAACTTATTATTTATTTTCAAGTGATGCCTTAACAAATCCCTTGAAAAGAGGATGTGGTCTGTTTGGTCTTGATTTGAGTTCCGGGTGAGCCTGTGTTGCTACAAACCAAGGATGTGATGGTATTTCTATCATTTCAACAATTCTTCCATCAGGTGAGATTCCTGTAAGTTCCATGCCATTTTCTACAAGAACTGTTCTGTAATCATTGTTAACTTCGTAACGATGACGATGTCTTTCGTGAATTGTTTCTTCGCCGTAAAGTCCATATGCCTTAGAGTCTTTGTTTAACACACAAGGATATGAACCAAGTCTTAATGTACCTCCGATATCTTCAACACCGTCCTGGTCAGGCATAAGATGGATGACAGGATGAGTAGTGGCAGGATTAAGTTCAACGCTGTGTGCATCTGTGTACCCAATAACATCACGTGCAAATTCAACGATTGATAACTGCATACCAAGGCAAAGACCGAGAAATGGAATATTGTTTTCACGGGCATATTTGATTGCCTGTATTTTTCCTTCAATGCCTCTATCGCCAAATCCACCTGGAACAAGGATACCAGTGACATCACCAAGGATTTCTGATGCATTTTCTGAAGTTACAGTCTCTGAATCAACCCATTTGATATTGACCTTTGCACCATATGACACACCAGCATGCTTGAGTGCCTCTACAACGCTTATATAGGCATCGTGAAGAGAAATGTATTTGCCCACAAGTGCAATGTTCACATCTTTTGTAAGATGCTTACTTGCATCAACCATTTCCTGCCAATCCTTAAGGTCAGGTTCAGGACAGTCAAGATTAAGACATTCACAGGCAACCTCTGCTAAATGCTCCTTTTCCATTGCAAGGGGAGCTTCATATAAATATGAAACATCGAGGTTCTGTAATACATGGCTCTTTGGTACATTACAAAACAGTGCAATTTTATCCTTGATTCCATTATCGAGCTCATGCTCTGAACGGCATACAATAATATCGGGCTGTATTCCCATACCCTGAAGCTCCTTAACACTGGCCTGTGTAGGCTTCGTCTTCATCTCACCTGAAGAACGAAGATAAGGAATAAGAGTAACGTGAATTAAGATGGCATTCTCTCTTCCGACATCGTGCTGGAACTGTCTGATAGATTCAAGAAATGGCTGGCTTTCAATATCTCCAACAGTACCGCCAACTTCAATAATTGCGATTTCTGTTTTCTCAGTTGTGAAGTTTCTGTAAAAACGACTCTTAATTTCGTTGGTAATGTGAGGGATGACCTGAACTGTGCCGCCACCGAAGTCTCCGCGGCGTTCCTTAGAGAGTACTGACCAGTAGATTTTACCGGTAGTTACATTTGAGTTTTTGTTAAGACTTTCATCAATAAATCTTTCGTAGTGACCTAAATCGAGGTCAGTTTCAGCACCGTCATCGGTGACGAAAACCTCACCATGCTGAATTGGGTTCATGGTGCCTGGATCAATATTGATATACGGATCAAATTTCTGCATTGTTACTGTGTATCCACGAGCTTTCAAAAGCCTGCCAAGGGATGCGGCAGTTATGCCTTTTCCCAGACCGGATACAACGCCACCGGTTACGAAAACGTATTTTACTGACATGTGTATTCCTCCTGTTAAGTTGTTTATATTTAAAAAAATATTTTTCAATTATACATCTATCAGTTTAATTATTCTACTATTTTTTTCGAAATATAAAAAAAATTTTATTATTCCTCTATTGATTTATAAATAGCAGGACTTTATAATAAGAAACAACATTTCAAATGCAGAAAGGTATTAAGATAAATATGGAAAATAATACGAATGGAAACGGAAACAAGCCGGGGAATAATGGCGATAACAACAAGCAGAAGAAGAACCAGACTATTGCAGGCCTGATAGTGGCAGCGGTAGTAACAATTATATCAATGATTTTAATATCATCATTACTTGATGATTCTAATTCTAAAGAGATAACCTATAATGAATTTATCCAGATGGTGGAAGAGGACAAGGTCAAATCAATCCTTTTCGATACAGATGGTAAGATTATAATCAGTCCGGTTGATGCTAAGGTTAATGCATTTGGATATGAGTATAATTATTGGACAACAGAGATTGAGAATGAGAAACTTCTGCCATTATTGGAGAAACATGACGTTGAATATAAGGCAAAGGTTAAGAGTCAGGAATCAACATTGTTAGACATTCTGATGTGGATTGTACCTTTTATTGCATTCTTTGCACTTATTAATTTCATGATTAAGAAGGTAACAAAAGGCGGCGGAATGATGGGCGTTGGCAAGTCTAATGCCAAGGTATATATGGAGAAGAAGACAGGAATAACCTTTAAGGATGTAGCAGGACAGAACGAGGCTAAGGAATCCCTAAGAGAGATTGTTGATTTTCTTCATAATCCGGATAAGTACTCTAAGATTGGTGCCAAGCTTCCAAAGGGAGCACTTCTTGTGGGACCTCCGGGAACAGGTAAGACACTTCTTGCTAAGGCAGTAGCAGGTGAGGCAAATGTACCATTTTTTAGCTTATCAGGATCAGATTTTGTTGAGATGTTCGTAGGCGTTGGTGCATCAAGAGTAAGAGATTTATTTAAGCAGGCACAGCAGGCTGCACCTTGTATTATTTTTATAGATGAGATAGATGCCATAGGAAAGAGCAGAGATTCAAGATATGGTGGTGGAAATGACGAGAGAGAACAGACACTTAATCAGTTATTGTCAGAGATGGACGGATTTGATACATCTAAGGGTCTTCTTATTCTTGCGGCAACTAACAGACCGGAGGTTCTTGATAAGGCACTTTTAAGACCGGGACGTTTTGATAGAAGAATTATTGTAGATAAGCCGGATT
>CAZBKO010000069.1:4384-11849 GCA_964492545.1 uncultured Lachnospiraceae bacterium | reverse complement strand
TATGTACCTGCCGATGACTTAACTGACCCAGCTCCAGCAACAACATTTGCTCATTTGGATGCTACTACAGTTCTTTCACGTTCAATCGTTGAACTTGGTATTTATCCGGCAGTTGATCCACTTGAATCGACATCAAGAATTCTTGATCCTCGTATCGTTGGTGAAGAGCATTACAAGGTTGCCAGAGGTGTTCAGGAGATACTTCAGAAATATAAGGAACTTCAGGATATTATCGCTATTCTTGGTATGGATGAACTTTCAGAAGAGGATAAGCAGGTTGTATCAAGAGCCAGAAAGGTTCAGAGATTCCTTTCACAGCCATTCTTCGTTGCAGGTCAGTTTACAGGACTTGAAGGAAGATATGTACCTATTAATGAAACCATTCAGGGATTCAAGGAAATCATTGAAGGAAAGCATGATGATGTACCAGAAAGCTATTTCCTTAACGCAGGAAGCATTGATGATGTTTTAGCTCGCGTAAATGATAAATAAAGCAGAGGTGTAGCTATGGCAGAATTATTTACATTAGAAATAATTTCACCTGAGAGAAAGTTCTATGAAGGACAGGTCAGCTTTGTTGAAATGAAGACCAGCGAGGGTGAAATTGGTGTATATAAGAATCATATTCCTATGACAAGTATAATTGTTCCATGTGTTATCAAGATGCACGAGGAGAATGAGGTTAAAAAAGCCGCAATTCATGGTGGATTTGTTGAAATACTGAAGGACAAGATTACGGTTATGGCTGAGATAGCAGAGTGGCCTGAAGAAATTGATGAAAACAGAGCCAACGAAGCGAAAATCAGAGCGGAGAGAAGACTGAACGACGGCGGTGCAGATGTCAATATGGATCGTGCCGAATTAGCACTTCGTAGATCTCTCGCAAGAATCGAAGCAATGAAATAATTATTAATATTAAGCAGGACAGCACTGGTTGACGGGAATGTCCTGCTTTTTGATACAACTATTTATAAGGAGCATCATTATGAACAATGAACAGACAAGGGAAAATCCGTTAGGATGTGAGAGCGTTATCAAATTAATGGTGAAATTTGCTGTGCCCAGCATAATTGCTATGATGGTCAGTGCAATTTACAACATTGTTGATCAGCTGTTTATTGGAAATGTGGTTGGAACTAACGGAAATGCAGCAACAAATATAGCGTTTCCACTTGCCATGATGTGCACATCACTTGCACTTATGTTTGGAATTGGTGGTGCATCGAGATTTAATCTTAGTATGGGCGAGGGAGATAAGAAGACAGCGCCGTACTATATAGGAAATGCAATTACAATGCTTTTTGGAACAGGGTTAGTGTTGTTTATTATAGTTGAAATTTTCCTAACACCTATGCTTAAGTTATTTGGATCACCAGCAGAAGTATTGCCATTGGCGAAACAGTATGTGAGCATAACTGCGATAGGATTTCCGTTTCTTATAATGACAACAGGTGGAGGTCATTTAATTAGGGCGGATGGAAGTCCGAGAATGACAATGATATGTAATTTATCAGGAGCGATAATTAATGTGGGACTTGATGCGCTATTTATTATTGTATTTGATTGGGGAATGGCTGGAGCAGCGGCAGCTACTATCATTGGACAGATTTTTTCAGGAATATTGGCATTGTCATATTTGACACACTTTAAAACAGTGCCTTTAGGATGGAGACATCTTAAACCACGCTGGTGCTATTTACAAAAGATTATGGCGCTTGGAATGGCTTCATTTTTCAATCAGATAGCGATGATGATTGTTCAAATAGCACTAAATAATTCGCTTAAATATTATGGACAGCGTTCGGAATATGGACAGTCAATACCAATTGCATGCGCTGGAATTGTCACTAAGATAAATCAATTGTACTTTTCCATAGTCATTGGTCTTGCCCAGGGAACACAGCCTATTGAGAGCTTTAATTATGGGGCAAAGCAGTATAAACGAGTTAAGGAGGCGTATAGACTGGCACTCACAGCAGGAGGTGCAGTTTCTGTACTTGTGTTCTTTGTGTTCCAGGTATTTCCTAGACAAATACTTGATTTATTTGGAAATGGAACAGAGAAATATTTTACGTTTGGATGTAACTATTTTAGAATATTCCTTTTCTTTACATGGCTCAATTGTATGCAGCCAATAACATCAACGTTTTTTACGTCAATTGGAAAAGCATATAAAGGAACATTTTTATCACTTACAAGACAGGTATTATTCCTGCTTCCACTTATGTTTGTACTTCCAAAGATAGTTGGTATTAATGGGATAATGTATGCAGGACCAATAGCAGATGCAATGGCGTTTGTCGTAACTCTGATAATGGTTGTGTTAGAATTTAGGAAAATGAACTCGCTTAGTACAGCAATTTAAAAAATAAGCTCGAAGCCATGCAGAAATGCAAGACTTCGAGCTGTTTTTATTTTACGGTTATTTTTTTGACTGAACTGTAGCTGCCATATACTTTCTTACCGGCAGAATCTTTATGATAGGCTCTAACTCTTACGTAATAGGTTTTTCCGGAAGAAAGACCAGAGAGAGTCTTGTTTCGACTTGTAGTTGAGAGCGTTTTGGCACCTTTCATATTTCGCTTAGTGCTGTACTGAATCACATATCCACTGGCGTTTGAGATTTTCTTAATGCTAACCTTGAGAGTACGGCGTGATGTGGATGTAAGCTTTCTGACAGTCGATTTGGCCACTTTCACTTTAGACCATTTTGCATAAAGTGTTAAATTGCCAGCAGTTTTATAGTATGTAGTTGATGCTATTTTTGAAGTGTATTTCTTGCTGGTATACCAACCTTTAAAGTCATAACCCTTACGCTTAGGTGCTGCAAGTGTTCCACATCTGGAACCATAGGTCACGGTTTTTGTGGAGGTTTTCACAGAACCACCGTTGGCATTGTAAATAATTCTGTATTTGTTTGGTTTCCAGGTTACAGTTACCACGCTGTCTGCTGTGACGTTTGTGTAGCGGCCTGAAGCAGAAGCAACACTGTAGCCTTTCTTTGCAATAGAACTGATCTTGATAGAGCCTCCGTTTGCAACATACACTGTCTTGAATGCGCCGGCAGAATCCTTAAATGTGACCTTTTTTGCAGTTGAATTATCTGTATATGCTTTAATTCTGGCACAATAACCAGTGATAATATAACCATCACTCCAAGTCTTATCGCCAGCCCATAGATAGTAGGACTGCTTGGCGGAAAGATAAGCATCGTTGGAAAACCATCCATAATTGTTATCATATTCAGAGCCTATAAAAACATTTCCGGAGGATGAAGTTATAGTAAATACTACACTGTAGCGTTCACCCTTTTCAAGGTAAATTCCACTTGGAAGATTGATTGTATAAATTCCAGTGTTTTTTATGGTCCCCTTAATTGGCGTGGAAAGGACGGCAGTCCCCTTGGAAGGATTCGATGTGGATGAAACATTCTTATATATTTGGAGACTGTAGGACTGATTGTTATCCATCATTTCTATGCTGACCTGTTTTAGCTGCTGTCTTCCGCCTACAGCTACATATGAATTGGCAATTTTTGTGCCGGAAGCAAATCTTGTCCACGTATTGCAGGATGAGCCATCATACATGTAGTTGTTATCATATGCATTTGCAGACTGCATTTCTATGGCACAATAAGGAAGAAAAGCCTTGTCATAGTAAGAAACGTATATGTAGCCGTTGTCTCCAAAATATGGACCCCAGCTATTTTTGACTATCCAGGCACCGTTTCTTGTTACATTGCTGGTGCTCTCGAAGTTGGTATAAGAATATGAGTCATCCCAGCCGACTACAGTTACGGCGTGATTGGTTACCGATGTTGTGTAAGGATATGAATATGCACCGGTGTTAAAATTGTAGTAATAATCATCATAGTAAATGCCTACAGTAGCTGAACCGTATGTGAGTATGGCAGATTTAAGTGAGTTAGTATCATCGGGAATAAAAACTGTGCTTTTTAGAAGTGCAACATTGTTTTTGTATGCAGAGCTTATGTCTGGTGTATAGCCGTCATATGCATTTTGAAGAGTGAAATAGGATTCATTCTTAATACCCATGGAGGTGGAAAGAAACTCTGCAAGCAATATATTATTGCCCGAATAATATACGTATGAAGTTTCGCCTGCATTAGGGTGATAAATATTCTTATCATATCTGGTTAGTCCTAATGGATCAGAGACAACTGTTCTGTTGTACATATAGTAAGCCAGTGATGCCTCAGATAAATCTAAATTAGATGCTGTTGACACGGCTCCGTTTGTGACAATCTTTTTCTTTATCAATGAGGTTTCCATGGATGATACAGTTGAATATACCCAACACCAGTTGGAAGTATTCTGATTCTTGACAGGTGTAACAAGACCATGCTCCGCTGCATTGTAGCGGGAAGCGTAAGAAGCACCATTTGGAGCCAAATATGTAGACTGCTCTTCAAGAACAGGTGGCGTATATTCAGGAAGAATAGGCATATTCTTAGGTATGAAGCTGCGCTGCTCTTCTATTTCTTCCTCGGTCATTGGCCTTCCGAGGATATAGTCTGGTTCGTCATTTTGCTGTGCATATGTATCAACATTAAGACAAAGTGTCATAAAGCTAATGATAACAGCACATATCAATAATCTTTTGTTCATATAATATCCTTTCGCTTTAAAGTGTAATAAAAGTAATTGTAGTATATTTTCTCAGCAATATCCATAATTATTAAGAAAATGATTAAATTTCTGACAAATGGTAATGATTATAGAAATAAATTATCATTTATGAGGGAGTTGATTTCATGATTGTGTGGGTTATTGCGGTTGTCCAGCTTCTTGTAAGGTTTGAAGATGAAGATGAGAGCATAATTACTGCTTTTGAAAGTGATAATTATTTAGAAAGCACGAGCACACTTGACAGCTTTTTCTATTATGGAGATGTATATTTAAGCAAAAATGACAGGGAAGAGCTTCTAAATACCATAGTCGGCAGACTTGGAATTAGCAATAAATATAAGTACACAGACAAGAAGACGAAGCAGGGTTGTATATCAACACTGGAGTACGGATATCGCGGCGGAAAGCTTATTGTGGAATTAAATACTGTGGAAAAACAGATAGATAGCAAGGTAAGCACACTGAGTCACTACCTTACAGTGAAAATGACATTTGATAATTCACCGGAGACAGCATGGTATTATAGGGATGAGCTTAGAAAAATTCTTGGTGAGCTTCCATATATTGAGAAAATTCCAGAGGTTACACTATCTTTGGAGGGAAAGATTAGAGGTAAGGTGGACGACGAGTCAAGAATGATTATGACTGAAAATCTTTTTGATCAGCTTGGGGCGCGAGAAGTATTTGGACGTGAAGAGAGTGAAAATAATTCTATTTATGGTTATACAGATGGAATCGATGAGTTTAAGAAAATAGGCAGTGAAAAGGTTAATGTAAATATTGCATTTGCATATGATGAAACCAACAATATCACCACATTATATCTTGCTACACCGGTAATCACAATTGACTATTAAAAGAGATAATGATATATTGAATGTAAAATAAAGGAAGAGGTACCAAGGATGAGCGGTTTGGCGAATTGTGATTGCTGCAGTAATTATATATATGATGATGAAGATGAATGCTATGTATGCGATATGAGTCTTGATGAAGACGAGATGATGAAATTTTTAACCGGTTCGTACTCAGAATGTCCATATTTTTCACTGGATGATGAGTATAGAATTGTAAGAAAACAGATGTAAATGGAGAAGTGGAATGGGAATTAAAGAAGGAAGACTTGATGATTCAAGCGATATTTACGATAAAAACCGAAAGGATAAAATTACAAAGGATAAATTCAAGAATATGACATTTAATGAGAAGCTGCATTTTATCTGGTTTTATTACGGCAAGATAATTATAGGTGCTGCGATACTCCTTGCGGCAATTCTGTTTATGACCTTTGTAATGAAAGAGGATGACAATGATAGTACATTTACATGTACGCTTATAAATGGAATATATCTTAATCCTGATACTTCTGAACAGTATTTGGAGGATTTTCATGATTATTTGGTGAATTCAGACACCTACACGGGAGATACCAACATCAAAAGAATGTATTTCAAATCATATACTGACAGTATTGACGATATGGTGATGCTCAGCTATGAAGAGGACAATGCATATGTCGATGTTATGGTAATGCAAAAGGATACATTTATTTCATATGGTGAGAATGGCAAGCTGGCTAATCTTAAGGAAGTGCTTCCTGCCGAATTGTATGATAAGGTTAAGGATAAGATTGTAACTGCTAAGGATATTTCCACAGGTAAGGTGGTTGAATGTGGAATTGAACTTGGAGATGATGTGGAATTGTATAATGAGAATGGTGAACCGCAGGAGAATACGGTGCTTTCAATTATGACGTACACTAAGCATATGGATGCTGCTGTGGAGTACATAAAGTTTATATCAGAAGGAAATTAGTCAGCCATAAGCATGCGGTGAAATAATATAATATTACTAAAATGAAAAATCCTGATTTTCAGGATTTTTTTTGCATTTTGTCGCTAATTATATGCCAGACAATAACGAAATAGAAATAAAATACTCTTTTATTTACACTATGATTATGATATAATTTTATCTATAAAATGCATTCTGACATAAAGAATTATTCTGAGTGAAAGGTGACTATATTATTGATAAAGTGTCGTGGTTATAGTGCCAGGATTGTCAGGAGTATACGCACCTTTTCCGGAATTTCGGGAAAGGTGCTTTTTATTTTGACTGAGATTGCGGCCGGGAAGTATTGGGTATATGTAAGAAAAAAGAAGCAAAAATACCCAAAAAACAGTAAAAACAAGCTTGAAAAAAGAGAAATTGGGTATATCTTGAGTGAAGATACAAGCTATGCCCAAAATGAAAAGAATTTTGGGCATAGAAAGCAAGTAGGAAGAAAAATGCCCAAGCCATGGCAATATAATATAGCGAGAAAGGTGAATTATGAGTACAGAGACAAGAGTAGCAGTTATGGGAATAATTGTTGAGGATATGGAATCTGTAACAGAACTCAACAATATTTTACATGAATATAGTCAATATATAATAGGACGTATGGGCATTCCATACAGAGAAAAGAGCATTAGTGTTGTGAGTGTTGCCATTGATGCGCCACAGGATACAATAAGCGCACTTACAGGCAAGATTGGTAAGTTAGCAGGAATAAGTGTAAAGACAGCATACTCAGGTGTGATAACCAAATGCTAGCCCAATAACAAATATTCCTTATGGCAGAAGCGAAATCGCCTGCGCGAATTTCCCTTCGCCAAGTCGCAACAAGGTTGCTCCTTAAAGAGGTGAATGCGAAAAATAAGTCTGATGACCTGATTTTTACGCATAACTATTTGTGCAGGAGCATCACAAATAGTAGTTATGGCAGAAGCGAAATCGCCTGCGCGAATTTCCCTTCGCCAAGTCGCAACAAG
>CAZBKO010000069.1:0-4284 GCA_964492545.1 uncultured Lachnospiraceae bacterium | reverse complement strand
GTTGCTCCTTAAAGAGGTAGAATGAATAATAATACAAGACAATTAATCGACAAATTACATACAAACAGTCATTTAGAACACGATGAATACGTGGAGCTTATAGCGAGCTATGATGACATAGAGGCAGCAGATTACATTGCGGTCAAAGCAAGACAAGTCAGAGAAAACGTTTATGGAAAAAGCGTATATATGCGAGGACTTGTTGAATTCACAAACATATGCAGGAATGACTGCTTTTATTGTGGAATAAGAAGAAGCAACGGCAATGCTGACAGGTACAGACTCACGAAAGAACAAATACTTTCCTGCACAGACAGAGGATATGAACTCGGCTTCAGGACATTTGTACTGCAGGGAGGGGAAGATGGACATTTCAGCGATGAAGTTCTTTGCGACATAGTAAGGTCAATCAAGGAACAGCATGCAGAATGTGCAGTGACCTTATCAGTTGGCGAGAGAAGCTATGAAAGCTACAGGAAGCTAAAGGAAGCTGGCGCAGACAGATATCTGTTAAGACATGAGACAGCGACAAAAAGTCATTACGAAAAGCTGCACCCAAGCCAAATGAGCTTTGATAACAGAATGGAATGCCTAAATAATCTAAGAAATCTGGGATATCAGGTGGGATGCGGATTCATGGTAGGTTCGCCGGGACAGACATACGACAATGTTGCGGCAGACCTTGAATATATAGAGAGATTCAAGCCGGAGATGGTCGGAATTGGGCCATTTATACCACAGAAAGATACACCATTTGCAGAGGAAAATGCAGGAACCTGTGAAATGACAGTGTTTCTACTTTCAATAATAAGACTCATACATCAAAGAGTGTTGTTGCCGGCAACAACAGCGCTGGGAACAATTAATCCAATGGGAAGAGAAAAGGGCATATTGGCGGGGGCCAATGTAGTAATGCCGAATTTGTCACCGCTGGATGTGAGAGACAAATATTCACTGTACGACAACAAGATATGTACAGGGGATGAAGCAGCAGAATGCATTCAATGCCTTAATAGAAGAATGCAGTCAATAGGATATGAATTAGTCGTGGATAGAGGCGACTTTAAATCCATATAGAACACAGAAGTGATTCAAAGAAAGGAAAGGTATTATGTATAATCCAAAATCATTAAAAGCAGAAGAATTTATCGACGACGAAGAGGTAATGGAGACTCTGGCTTACGCTGATGCAAACAAAGATAATATGGAGGTTGTTGATCGTATTATTGAAAAAGCAAAATTAAGAAAGGGACTTACTCATAGAGAAGCGTCGGTACTTCTTGCATGTGAGAATCCTGATAAAGTAAAGGAAATATTTGATCTTGCTGAACAGATTAAGAAAGATTTTTATGGAAATAGAATCGTTATGTTTGCACCATTATATTTATCAAATTATTGTATAAATGGATGCGTTTACTGTCCATATCATTTGAAAAATAAGCATATTGCAAGAAAGAAGCTTACACAGGATGAGATAAGAAAAGAAGTTATAGCACTTCAGGATATGGGTCATAAGAGACTTGCTCTTGAGACAGGAGAGGACCCAGTTAACAATCCAATCGAATATGTGCTTGAGTCAATTAAGACAATTTACAGCATTAAGCACAAAAATGGTTCTATCAGAAGAGTAAATGTAAATATTGCAGCAACAACAGTTGAGAACTACAGAAAACTCAAGGAAGCTGGAATTGGTACATATATTTTATTCCAGGAAACATACAACAAAAAAGGATATGAGGAGCTTCATCCAACAGGACCAAAGCATGATTATGCATATCATACAGAAGCTATGGACAGAGCCATGGAAGGTGGAATTGATGATGTAGGTATCGGCGTATTATTTGGACTTGAATTATACAGATATGAATTTGCAGGTATTCTTATGCATGCAGAACATCTTGAGGCAGTTCATGGTGTAGGACCACATACAATCAGTGTTCCTAGAGTTAAGAAAGCTGATGACATTGATCCGGATGCATTTGATAATGGAATCAGTGATGATACATTTGCTAAGATTTGCGCCTGTATAAGACTTGCAGTTCCTTATACAGGAATGATTATTTCCACAAGAGAGACTAAGGCTGTAAGAGAAAAGGTAATCAGACTTGGTGTATCACAGATTAGTGGTGGTTCAAAGACAAGTGTTGGCGGATACTATGAGCCAGAGGATGAAGAGGATAATTCAGCACAGTTTGATGTAAGCGACACAAGAACTCTTGATGAGGTTGTTAGATGGCTTATGCAGATTGGATACCTTCCAAGCTTTTGTACAGCATGCTACAGAGAGGGAAGAACCGGAGATAGATTTATGGAATTATGTAAGAGCCAGCAGATTCAGAATTGCTGTCATCCAAATGCAATTATGACTCTTAAGGAATACCTTGAGGACTATGCATCACCAGAGACAAAAGCAATTGGCGAGGCACTTATAGAGAAGGAAATTCCTACAATTCCACAGGAAAAGGTTCAGGAAGTTGTTAGAAAGAATCTTTTAAAAATACATGAAGGACAGAGAGATTTCAGATTTTAATCAATAAAAGCGAGGACTGCATATGAATATGAATGATACACCTAGTTCTAACAGAGTCCATATTGGATTCTATGGTAAACGTAATAGTGGGAAGTCATCACTGATAAATGCATTTACAGGGCAGCAGGTTGCAATAACCTCTAATGTGGCCGGTACAACCACAGACCCTGTGTACAAGCCAATGGAAATACATGGAATTGGTCCATGCGTTTTGATAGATACGGCTGGGTATGATGATGTAGGCGAGCTTGGCCAGATGCGCATAGATAAGACAAAAGGAGCAGCTGACAAGACCGACATAGCAGTGTTATTATTTTCGGATTGTGAAATGGAAGAGGAAATACAGTGGTATAACAAGTTCAAGGAAAACAATACGAAGATTTTATGTGTAGTGAGCAGGATAGATGCCATTGACAATGCAGAGTGCATAGGTCAGGCAGTGAAGGATAAGCTTTCAGTCGAACCAATTATGGTCAGTGCAAATGTTAAGGAATCAGTGGAACGTTTCAAAGAAGCCTTAATAAGAATGGTTCCGGAGGATTATAATGCAGATGATATTACTGGCAAATATGTGAAACCGGGTGATCTTGTTTTGCTTGTAATGCCACAGGATATTCAGGCACCGAAGGGAAGACTCATTCTCCCACAGGTTCAAACAATAAGAGATTTGCTTGATAACAAATGTCTGGTGATGAGCGCAACAACAGATAAGCTAGATGAGGCACTGGCAGCACTATCAAGACCACCAAAGCTTATAATTACGGATTCACAGGTATTTGGCACAGTGTATGCCAAGAAACCGGAGGAGAGTATGCTCACTTCGTTTTCAGTACTATTTGCTGAACACAAAGGTGACATTGATTATTATGTTAAGAGTGCATCGGCAATCGACACACTTACAGAGAATTCTAAGGTGTTAATAGCTGAGTGCTGTACGCACGCTCCTCTAGCAGAGGATATTGGTCGTGAAAAAATACCAAGATTCCTGAGAAAAAAGGTGGGCTCCGGACTAAGTGTTGATATTGTAAGTGGAATGGATTTTCCGCAGGATTTAACAAAATATGACCTCGTAATTCAGTGCGGTGCCTGCATGTTTAACAGAAAATATGTCCTCACAAGAATTGACCGAGCCAGAAAGCAGGGCGTTCCAATGTCAAATTACGGTGTAGTTATCGCATATTTAAATGGAATACTTGATAAGATTAATATTTAGTAACGAAAAACATTTGAGCTTCATATAATGGTATAAAGTCCGATATGAGGTAAAATTAGTGTATACACCATATTATTCATCACATCCAATGTTCGATTTTCTTGATAAAAATAACGAGGACGCAAGGGATGTTATGTACCTTAGAAGAATGTACCCGAAAGCTATGAATGACATCCAGAGAATTATTGAGGATGAATGCGATAAGCTTGAGTATGACGGAAGTATTATGTTTGATGAATACCCCGATAAGCTTATGCTTAGAAGAAAATGTCAGAACATATTTGGTCAGGTGATAGATTGTAATGGGGGTACATGTCCGTGCAAGGACGAATGCTGGATGAAGGATACGATATCTGTTATGCTGTACAATGAAATGTATAGACGAAGATGTCGTAGAAGAAATCGAAGAAACTATCGATAAATATTATGAATAGAAATAAGATAACTGCCTGTAGGTCTGTGGACTTGCAGGCAGTTGTTGTGATGTGCTTGAGTTTCCGCAAAATGTAATTTCAAAAGAGATAACATCTCCTAAAGTACC
>CAZBKO010000068.1:0-12263 GCA_964492545.1 uncultured Lachnospiraceae bacterium | reverse complement strand
TACTTTAGGAGATGTTATCTCTTTTGAAATTACATTTTGCGGAAACTCAAGAGTTAAGTATGTTGACAAGAAAGTGAAAAATGGTACAAAATATTCATATAAGATCAAAGCATATAATGGTTCTGTAATTAGTGGATACTCAAAAACAGTAACAGTAAAAAGATAAAAGTATCTAACCGATTTCATACATGAACAAGAGAAACTGTCGATTTTTTCGGCAGTTTCTTTATGCAGTAAATTGTTTAGCCAAGTAGTAAAATTCATGTTTTACATCGAACGCTTTTTTAATGATGGGGGATATGATATAATTAACAAAACAAATGGCACGACAAGGAGGTACATATGAGAAAGAAAGTATTGAGCTTTTTAATTGCATTATTAATGATAATTACATTTATTATTCCACAATCGGGTATAGCATTTGCTCAGGATAATAATGGTAATTATGAAGAGGGACAGGCAGTAGTAATTAATCCACTCTATGAAGGAGTAGTTGATGAAGCAGATCTTGTTCAACCTGATAATAATGGACTGGAAACTTATAGCATCACGCCGACTTACACAACATATAGGGCAGCTGGCGAGTATATTTCAGAGTGTATGGAAAACCGTGAAGAAACAATTGAACTGACATTTGTACCGGCAGCAGGTGAGACATACGGATCAGGAGAAACATACGAACAGCTGTTTAATAGTGGATTCGATGTTGAATATGATACTGATGGTACAAAAGGAGACAGCCTTATGTGGGTGTGGGGCGGATATGGTGTAAGCTATAGAGGAAATTATTCGGGTGGATACACCTATATTTACACAGTAACATACTATACAACTAAAGCCCAGGAGGATGAACTTGTAGTTGCTATAGATAATGCTCTAGATGAGATGAATCTTGAAGGAAAGTCTGATTATCAGAAGACTAAGATAATGCATGATTACATTCTTGAACATGTAACATACGATTACACACATTTAAATGATGATAAGTACACACTTAAGCAGACTGCATATGCTGGTCTTATCAATGGAACCTGTGTGTGTTCAGGATATGCGATATTGTTTTACAAGTTTTGCAGACTTGAAGATATTGATGTAAGGGTTATTACAGGTATGGGAAATGGGGGATATCATGCATGGAATATTGTTCAGATAGGAGATTATTTTTATAATGTCGATACAACCTGGGATGATGGGGGATGGGGATATACATATTTCCTCAAATGTGAAGCTAATTTTACAGACCATGTAAGGGATGATGAACTGAAAACGGCAGCGTTTAACGCAAGATATCCGATGTGCTTTGCTGATTATTCAGAAGATTCATACATAATTAGATATGATGGAAATGGTGCATCATCAGGAAATATGAGTGGAGCAATCTATAAATACGGAACAACATATAATCTCTCTGGGAATACATATGCTCGGGATAACTATAAATTCACAGGATGGAATACAAAAGCAGATGGAACGGGAACTGCATATACGGATAAACAGCAAATCAACCTTTTAAGCACAGATAATGTACCATCAACACTTTATGCACAGTGGAAAAAAACTACATATACAATTACTTATAATCTGAATGGAGGAGTTAATAATTCAGCTAATTTAAATAAATATGTTTCAGGTACAGCCGTAACGTTAAGGAATCCGACAAAAACAGGCTATACATTTGGAGGATGGTATACCAATTCATCGTTTAAAGGCAATAGAGTTACAGCTATAAATGTAAATAGCAAATCCAACATAGTTCTTTATGCAAAGTGGACCGACATAAGATATACAATTACGTACAAATTAAATGGTGGTAAGAATAGTAAGAGCAATCTTTCATATTATTACACATCAAATCCAACGAGAACTCTTAGTAATCCAACGAGAACGGGATATAAGTTTGCGGGATGGTACACCAATAAATCATTCAAGGGCTCAAAGGTAACATCGATTAAGATTAAAAGCATAGGAAATGTTGTATTATATGCAAAATGGACACCAATTACGTATACTGTTAAGTTTAATGGAAATAGGGCAACTAAAGGTTCTATGAGTAAGATGACTTCGGTTAAATATGGAAGTTCATACAGACTTAAGACAAATAAATTCACAAGAAAAGGCTATGTATTCACAGGATGGAACACTAAGTCAAACGGAAAGGGAAAGAAGATAAAGAATAAGGCGGCGATTAAGAATCTTACTACCAGGAATAAGGGAACTGTAACGTTGTATGCAATATGGAAGAAAAAATAGAATGGAGTAAATAACAAAAATTATGAATAACACAGAAATTGAAAAGGCAATACAAGAGTTTAGACAGGATAACAGCAAGGAAAATATGATGAATGTAATTAATCATATTCAAGAAAGTATGAATGATTCAGGTGAATTGTACATAGCAATTCATGAACCGGATATGTCTAAAATGGATAAAAGCAGACCACAGGTCGCAATGCGTAAATTAGTGGGTGGAGATGGACAAACAGCACTGTGTGCATTTACAAGCAGGGAAGAAGTAAGCAAAGGTGATAAGGTTTCTATAACGGCGTACCCAACTGAAAAGTTTATTGAGGTTGTAGGAAGTATAAGCGGCATAGATGGAGTTGTTATTAATCCATGGGGGAATTCGATATTCCTAACAAAAGATTTAATTGCTGCGATGAATGAGGATAGACAATATATACTTCATAAAGCAAATGAAAGTGCACCTGAATCAAATAATTAGTGAATGAAGGAGTTAGGGAATGTTTGGTAAAGTCAACAAAAATACAGTTGTTTTAGTGGCAGTTGTTATGTGCTTGATGTTGGCAGCAGCTGCCTGCAGCAGGAAAGCATCAGTTTCAACTGGGGAGTCAGGTACATCAGATAGAAAAACTGAAATTGCAACGACAACTGAAAAAAAGACAACAGAGCAGGAAACAACTGCTGTTGTAACGACATCTGAAATGGCTACAACAATAGAGACTACAATAGAGACAACAGTAGAAACAACGGCAGAAACGACGGTAGAGACAACAGTAGAGACTGCCACCACGAGGGAGGAGACAACAAGAAGACCATCACATAATCACACAGGTCATATTGTTGTAATTGACCCGGGACATCAGCTTAGTGGAGATAGCAGTATGGAACCGGACGGACCGGGTTCATCTCAAATGAAAGCAAGAGTAACGAGTGGTACACGTGGAGTGGCAACTGGCATCACAGAATATCAGTTAAATCTGGACATAGGACTTAAGCTTAAGAAAGAACTTAAGAAACGTGGCTATGCAGTTTATATGACAAGAGAAGTCAACGAAGTAAATATTAGCAATAAGGAGAGGGCAGAATATGCCAATTCCATAGATGCGGATATTTCTGTAAGACTTCATGGAAACAGTTTTGGAGATGCATCAGTTAACGGAGCACTGACCATGGCACCATCAACTGCCAATCCATATGTGGGCAACATTGCCAATGACAGCCAAAAGCTTAGTCAATGCATAATAGACGCCTATTGCCAGATGACAGGAATGAAGAATAGAGGAGTGTCACTGTCTGATACAATGACAGGAATAAATTGGTGTGAAATGCCGGTAACTATATTGGAAATGGGATATATGAGTAACCAAAGCGATGATACCAATATGTCTGATTCAGATTATCAGAAAAAAATGGTTGTCGGAATAGCAAATGGAATAGATGCATACTTTAATTAGTAAGTATTTTTTATACTTAATTAATTGAAATTAATAGGATAAAGTGTTAATATAGTTCACATAATAAAAAGAATGAGAGGTTGATTTTATGTCAGGAAATAGTCCATATAACGAATATGAATACAGAGATCCATATAATGAATCTGTATATAGTAACACATCATACACAACAGATAGCTATGGAACAGCAGCAGAACAGGCTGATAGCAAGGAGATAGTTAAGAAATCATTTCTGTATATGATGATTGCATTATTAATATCAGGAGGTGTTGCATATGCTACTGCAATTACTCCGAATGCGAGAAATTTATTGCTCTCAAATGGTGTTATAACAATTTGCTTTATTTTGGAAATAGTTGCAATGGTTATGGCACACTCATTTATGAAAAAAGGCTCTGTCGCAGGTACAGCAGTATCATTGATTGCATATTCGGCAATTACAGGATTTACATTGTCAGTATTGTTTCTTGCATATAATCCGGCAGTAATAACTAAGGCATTTGTTGCATCAGCATTGATGTTTGGATTGATGGCTATATACGGAATGATTACAGACAAGGATCTTTCCAGTATAGGAAGCATTGGAATGATGGCATTAGTAGGAATAATTATTATGTCAATTGTCAATATGATTATGAGATCTCCAGGACTTGATTGGCTTATCTCGGCAGTTACAGTAGTCGTTTTTGTAGGACTTACAGCATATGACACTCAGAAGATTAAGAAGAGTGGTTATTACGCAAAGGTCACTAATGCGAACACTAATACAATTGCAATGATGGGAGCTTTGGAATTATACCTTGACTTCTTGAATATCTTCTTAAGCTTAGTAAGACTTTTTGGAAGAAATAGTGATTAACATAGAAAAAGCTGATGATTGTTCATCAGCTTTTTTTTACTGGATAGATTCAACTTCGGTGAGAGAATTAATCATATTCCATATATCTTCACGTCCCTGTTTGGTCTGTGCTGAAAATGGAATTATGGCAGTCCCGGGCTTTACACTTAAGCCTTCACGAATAAGCTTTAGCTGCTTTTGCAGCTGACTTCTTTTAATCTTATCTAACTTGGTTGCAATTATTATTGGATTATATCCGTTATATACAATCCACTCATACATATTTTTATCATTAGCAGATGGCTCATGACGTATGTCAATTAATAGAAATACAGCCTTTAACTGCTTGGAGGTTTGAAGATATTTCTCAATCATCACACCCCATTTTTCCTGAGTACCACGTGCAACCTTGGCATATCCGTATCCTGGTAAATCCACAAAATAAATATTTTTATTAACATTATAGAAGTTAATTGTCTGTGTCTTTCCAGGCTGAGAAGATGTTCTGGCAAGTGCCTTACGATTGATTAATCCATTTATTAAAGAAGATTTACCAACATTTGACTTGCCGGCAAATGCTATCTCGGGCATTGTATTTTCAGGAAGTGTGCTTGTTATTCCACATACTGTTTCAAGTTCTACACTTTTAATTATCATTGTTACCTCCAATTATTGTTTGTGAGTACATTGTACTATTTTTTTATAAATTATGCTACCATTTTTGATGATTCTAGTGTATAATGTGATTTATCTAAAATTCACATCGTTAACAATCCCAATTATTATGTAATTTATTATGAATCGAGGTAAAAGATGAAGGAAAAATTAATGAGCCTGCCAGTTCATGAGCTGCGTGAAATAGCTAAAACACGTGGAGTTAAGGCAATAACCGGACTTAAGAAATCAGAACTGGTTGATGCAATTATCAGTGCATCATCACAGAATGATGAAAAAACAGATAATAAAATAGAAGAAAAGATAGAAGAAAAAAAAGAATATAAAAGTGAAGAGAGCATAGAGGACAAGAAGGAATTAGACAGCGGAATTACAGCAAATGGAATTCTTGAGGTGCTACAGGATGGATATGGCTTCATAAGATGTGAGAATTTTATGCCTGGAGATAATGACGTGTATGTTTCGCCTTCTCAGATACGAAAATTCAACCTTAAGACGGGTGATATTATTAGAGGAAAAGTTAGAGTTAAGACACAGAATGAGAAATTTGGTGCGCTGCTTTTCCTATCGGAGGTTAATGGAAGACATCCGTCAGAGGCCTGTAGAAGAAGAAATTTTGAGGATTTAACTCCAATATTTCCAAATGAAAGACTTAAGATGGAGAATGGAAGCAATAAGATGTCCATGAGAATTCTTGATTTAATATCACCAATTGGTAAGGGCCAAAGAGGTATGATTGTTTCACCACCTAAGGCCGGAAAGACAACACTTCTTAAGGAGGTTGCAAAGTCTGTACTTATAAATAATCCTAAAATGCATATGATTATTTTGCTTATAGATGAGAGACCGGAGGAAGTAACTGATATTAAGGAAGCGATTCAGGGCAGCAATGTTGAAGTTATTTATTCAACATTTGATGAGACACCTGAACATCATAGAAGAGTATCTGAAATGGTTATTGAGCGTGCAAAACGATTGGTTGAGCACGGAGATGATGTTATTATTCTTCTTGACAGTATCACAAGACTTGCAAGGGCATATAATCTTGTTGTGGCACCAAGCGGACGTACATTGTCAGGTGGTCTTGACCCTGCTGCGTTACATATGCCTAAGAGATTCTTTGGTGCAGCAAGAAATATGAGAGAGGGCGGAAGTCTTACAATATTGGCCACTGCTCTTGTGGATACCGGAAGTAAAATGGACGATGTTGTATATGAAGAATTCAAGGGAACAGGTAACATGGAACTTGTTCTTGACAGGAAGTTATCTGAGAAAAGGGTATTCCCTGCACTGGATATTGTAAAATCAGGAACCAGAAGAGAGGATTTGCTGCTTAGCAAGGAAGAGCAGGAGGCTGTATACATTATTAGAAAGTCTACTAACGGAATGAGACCTGATGATGCAGTTGAAAGAATACTTGATTTGTTTGTAAAAACAAAGAATAATGCAGAATTTATTCAGATGATTAAGAAAGTGAAAATATAGCTAAAAAGTACTTGCAATAAGAAGGACCCTATGCTATAATCTAAGAGCTGTTTTAAGAAATATGGTTGGCGAAAGCCAATTCGCATATGATTATTTTGTAAAGAGGTGAAATTAAATGAGAGAAGGAATTCATCCTAACTACTACCAGGCTAAGGTTGTTTGTAACTGTGGTAACGAATTCGTAACAGGATCAACTAAAGAAGATATTCACGTAGAAATTTGTTCTAAGTGTCATTCATTCTACACAGGTCAGCAGAAGGCTAACAAGGCTCGTGGACGTATTGATATGTTCAACCGTAAGTATGGTATGAGCGACAACAATTAAGTATGACGAATTAGGTTGAGGTTAATATAATCTCAACCTTTTTTTCAAGAAAGGAGTACACCATGAGACCATCAGGTATAGGCGGCCAGGCCGTGTTAGAAGGAATTATGATGAAGAATAAGGAAAAATATTCGGTTGCTGTTCGTAAACCTGACAAGAATATAGAAGTTGTTGTCAAGGAGTACAAGGGAATTACAAGAGGCAACAAGATTCTTAATCTTCCATTTATCAGAGGTGTATTTAATTTTATAGATTCGATGGTACTGGGAATTCAGACACTCACCTATTCGGCAAGCTTTTATGAGGATGAGCCGGAGGTTGAGGAAAAGCCAGGCGACAAGATAGCAGATAAACTGTTTAAGGAAAAAGCAGAAGGCGTTATAATGGGTATTACTGTATTTGTATCGCTTATTATTGCACTTGCGCTATTTATGGTTTTACCAACATTGATAGCAGGCTTTATTGAGAAACAATTTAACATCATCTCAAAGGGACTTGTGTCAGCCATTGAGGGTGTTGTTAGAATTACATTGTTTATTCTATATATTTTGCTTATTTCGAGAATGCAGGATATTCAGAGAACATTTATGTACCATGGTGCAGAGCACAAGTGCATTAACTGTATAGAACATGGCAAGGAGCTTAATGTTGAAAATGTAATGTCGAGTTCAAGACTCCACAGAAGATGCGGAACAAGTTTTTTGCTGTTTGTAATGCTCATTAGTATTATTTTATTTATGTTTATTAGAGTTGATTCTATGGCTCTCAAAATAGTTACAAGACTGATATTAGTACCTGTAATTGCCGGTATTTCTTATGAAATTATCAGACTTGCAGGAAGAAGCGATGCTAAGATTGTTCGTATAATCAGTGCACCGGGATTATTACTTCAGAGACTTACAACGAAGGAACCTGATGAGAGCATGGCTGAGGTTGCAATTAAAGCTGTGGAAGCAGTATTTGACTGGGAGTCGTATTTGCATGAAGAGAACATACAAGACAACGCTTAACGAGGCACAAGTTATACTTAAGCAGGCTGGAATTGAGGAGTACGAGAAAGACGCATGGCTGCTTATGTCACATGTATTTGGAATTGATAGAACACATTTTATTTTAGATTCGATGACGAATGTGAGCGATGAAAAATATGCAGAATATATGAATGTAATTGGGCAGAGGGCACATCGAAGACCATTGCAATACATAACAGGACATCAGGAATTTATGAATTGCGATTTTTTGGTTAATGAGAATGTGCTTATTCCACGTCAGGACACAGAAATACTTGTGTCAGAGGCTATTAACATTATTGGAAATAATCATTTGAACATACTTGATATGTGTACCGGTTCAGGATGTATTGCAATATCTGTGGCATATGAATGCAGAGATTGCCGAGTGACTGCTGTTGATGTATCTAGAGAGGCTTTGCAGGTAGCAAGAGAAAATGTGATTCACAATAATGTTAGCAATGTGGAATGTTTGCAAAGCGATTTGTTTAAAAACGTTAATAACAGATTCGATGTCATAATATCTAATCCGCCTTATATTGAGACGGAGGTAATAGAGACGCTCGAACCTGAGGTTAAAGAATTTGAACCTATGCTTGCCTTGGATGGTGAGAGTGATGGTTTGAAATTCTATAGATTAATTACAGAATACTCTGTTGAACACATTGAATGTGGAGGCTATCTGATGTTTGAGATTGGATACAATCAGGGTGAGGCTGTAAGCAGTATAATGAAGAATTATGGATACACTGATATAAGAGTAGTCAGGGATTTGGCTGGTCTTGACAGGGTAGTTATTGGAAAGGAGCAACACAATGTTTGATAAATTAGAGGATTTGTTGTTTAGATATGAGCAGGTTATGCAGGAACTGAACGATCCGGATGTTGTAAGCGACAAGGATAGATTTAGAAAGCTTATGAAGGAACAGAATGATCTTACACCTATAGTTGAAGCATATAACACATACAAACAGGCAAAACAGAACGTTGAAGATAGTCTGACAATTCTTGATGAAGAGTCTGATGAAGAAATGAAAGAGATGGCTAAGGAGGAACTTAACGAGGCCAAGGCTACTATAGAGCAAATGGAACAGAGACTTAAGATTCTTCTTCTTCCAAAGGACCCTAATGACGATAAGAATGTTATCGTTGAGATTCGTGCAGGTGCAGGTGGTGATGAAGCAGCATTATTTGCAGCTGAGATATTCCGTATGTATG
Source organism: uncultured Lachnospiraceae bacterium (assembly GCA_964492545.1). GTDB lineage: Bacteria > Bacillota > Clostridia > Lachnospirales > Lachnospiraceae > RGIG1934. Next base: position 3,017 of record CAZBKO010000068.1, on the reverse strand, counting down.
TGCATTATGCAGAGGCACGTAACTGGAAGGTCGAGACAATGGAATGCGAAGAAATTGGTATTGGTGGTATGAAGTATGTTTCATTTATGGTAACCGGTGCTGGAGCATATTCAGTTCTAAAATATGAGTCCGGAGTACACAGAGTACAGCGTGTGCCGGAAACAGAGTCAGGTGGCAGAATTCATACTTCCACAATTAGTGTTGCTGTTATGCCAGAGGCTGAAGAGGTTGAAGTTGAAATAGACGATAAAGATATTCGTATTGATGTTATGCGTGCATCTGGAAATGGTGGTCAGTGTGTCAATACAACAGATTCAGCTGTTCGTCTTACGCATTTTCCTTCCGGAATTGTTTTATATAGTCAGACTGAGAAATCACAGCTTCAGAACAAGGCTAAAGCATTTGCTTTGCTTAGAACAAAGCTGTATGATATTGAGTGCCAGAAAGCACATGATGCAGAGGCAGAGGCGAGAAGAAGCCAGATTGGTACAGGAGATCGTTCGGAGAAGATTAGAACATATAATTTCCCACAGGGAAGAGTCACTGATCATAGAATTGGACTTACACTGTACAAGCTTGAGAAGATAATGAACGGAGATATTCAGGAAATAATTGATGCTTGCATCGCAGCCGACCAGGCGAAGAAACTGAGTAATATGGAAGATAACTAAGAGAAACGTTGATTTTACTGAGCTTACAAATAGTTGATAAAAATTAAATATTACAATAAAAAAATGGAAAACGGTAAAATCGGTCTATGGATTTACTGTTTTCTTTTTTATATAAGAATGGATGCACTGCCAACTTTGATATAAATGCATTGCCACAGTAATAGCCCTATGCTATTTTTTATTGTTAAGTTTCTGATTATGATAAACAATTCCTATATGTATAGTGTATGCTTTTATTTAAGTTACATTTGGTAAAGAGGAGTTGTTTATACATACAAGTGAAGATAGAGTTATTGAATTGATAGGATATTATGATTGCGATTGCGATTGTTACGATGACGACTATAATAAAGACAGATTATTAAACAGCTTTCAGAAGAATTGACGGAAGAATTTGGAAGAGGATTTTCTGAAGATACATTACAGAATGCTAGAAAATTTTATCTGTCATATCATGATCGAATTTCAGAAACACTGTTTCGGAAATTCGCAGAAGAAAAAACGAAACGGTGTTTAGTATTTTGAAAGATAATATGCCATTTACATTGTCATGGTCGCATTACTTACAGTTAGATTCAGAAAATCCTACAATTGGAATACTTCTGTGCAAGGAGAAGAATGATGCCTTAGTAGAAATTACATTACCGAAAAATTCCAATGTCTATGCAGCTGAATATAAATTATATCTGCCAGATAAAAAATTGTTACAGGATAAATTGAAGGAATGGATTAGCGAAGAGGGAGGTGCTGAGGATGAAGTTTAATTTTAAAGTCCAGCAGTACCAGACTGATGCGGTGGAGAGTATTGTCGAGGCTTTTAAGGGACAACCATATTCTGACCCAGTAAATTTCCGACGTGATGTAGGCAAGGATACAAAGGTAAATGCATATTCACAACAGATAGGTATATGTATCTGGAGGATATCATTGTTTCTCCAAAACATCCACCAAGAGCAAAAATTGAAATATGAGTAGGGATATGATATTATTCTAGATAGTGGCAAAACTGTGAGACAAATTCATATATTTTAACAATCGTTTTAATTATATGATGAAAGTGCAGTTTCTAATAGATTTGGATGTATGGATGTGAGTGCTCATAGCTTTGAATGAAAGAGGCTTTTGTACACATCCAAAGTATTTAAAGAGGCTTTTGTACATCGCAGCTGACCAGGCAGCTAAGTTAAGCCAGATGAATGAGAACTAGAAAATATATTAAAACGAAATTATATATATTACTTGAAATATTACGTTGATATGTTATAATACAATATAAAGGCAATCGCCACAGAGTGGTTGACCTCGAGTGAAACAAAAACCTTCCCGCACCGGTCAAAGTACAGGGAAGGTTTTTGTTATGTTATAAAACCGCACATTATGTCGATGAGATTTAATTGACAATAGTGCGTAATGACAATAATGTTTATGTGCGCATTTACAGTAGAAACAAAGGCAGCAACATTAAGAAGAGGTGACAGGGGACAGGATGTCAAGACGCTTCAGACTGATTTGAACACAATAATGAACGCAGGACTAGCTGTTGATGGAAGTTATGGACCAGCAACACAGAATGCAGTTAAAAGTTTTCAGAAAGCAAAGGGGTTAGAGATTGATGGGGTTGCGGGTCCTGCAACTCAGAAAAAAATCAATCAGATAATGAAGTCAAGATGCCCAATTAATACTAATTCATCAATGACGGCATTTAAAAGATATGCAGCAGCTAATTGGTATAGACCGGTAAGAGTATCATATTTATCGATAACAAATGCAAGTGGAAGAGCATTTGCAACCTCAAGAGATAATGGAGCACGTTATCATGCTGGAAATGACTTTGTAGTAAGCAATGGAACACCGGTATATGCAATGTCATCAGGCACAGTAATAGAATGTAGCTCTAATTTTTGGGCAGGAACAGGATGCATAGCAGTTCAGAATCTGGATGGAAGCATTTCAAGATATTGTGAAGTAACACCAGACAGCAGCTTGAGTGTAGGTAAGGCTGTATTAAAGGGCGCAAAAGTTGGAGCAATGAAGAGAAACACAGTAAATGGAAGCTCGATGCTTCATCTTGAAATGTATAGAGGAACATCGACCGGAAGCCTGACAAAATCAGGAAATACAACATATAAATATGTATCAAATATCAGATTTAGTAGAAGGTCAGATTTGATTAATTCGATTTTTGTAGCAAATCTTAAATAAATCACTACATATCCTTTAAAATCAAGAGACAAAATAGATAACCATATAGGTGAAGAGAGAAATGTAACAAATCTTTCTTCACCTTTTTATTCTTGAGTTTCCGTAGTTTTATCCACAGTCCCTTAATTTAATCACATTCGTTAT
>CAZBKO010000067.1:0-12296 GCA_964492545.1 uncultured Lachnospiraceae bacterium | reverse complement strand
ATATATCATTTTGAAAAACAAAAAATAATTGCCAACGATTACTTGACACAAACGAGACATACCAATGTGTTTTATAAATGATGAAATTATGTTATACTAATCAATATATAAAATACTAGAAAATAGACACTATCTTGATTCATATGTTGGTAGAATGATGGATAATCAAGTGAAAGATATTTATTTAATACATATAAGGAGGAGTATATGAAATTGAAAAAGTTATTTGTAGCAATTATAGATTTTTTACTGTATTATATATGTGCATTAGTAATTAGGTTAGTAATAGAAAAAATATGGGGAATAAAAGTACCATTGAGGAATTTTATAATAATAGTAATTGTTGTTGGGATAACATGTCAATGTATTGAGCTGATAATAAAGCAACTGAAACAACATAAGAAATATTAAAGGTTGCAGAATGGAGAAACATTAATGAAGTCGAATCTAGAGAACAATATTATCATGGCAGAAAAACTGTCATATTCATTTCCACAGAAGGTGTTATATAATAAAATATCTTTCACCTTAGAAGAGAATAAGCATTGTGCTTTTATTGGAAAAAATGGAACAGGAAAAAGTACACTTCTTGATATTATTTGTGACGATGAAAAATATATTTATGAAGGAAAGCTTAAGGTAAGAGAGGGCATGAGAATTGGTCATGTAAATCAATATTATGACCAGGATAAGAACAACGATAAGACAGTATTTGAATACTTAAGTGAAGAATTTGTGCAAACGAGATCAAGCATTGAAGAAGTATGCGAGAGGATGGGTAGCACAGATGATTTAGAATCAGTTATGGAAGAATATCAGAAACTATATGATTATGGCACTGCTATTGATGTGGATAATTTTGAGAATAATATTCGAAGAGAACTTAGATTTGCCGATATTTCGAACTGTGAAAATCTTTCACTTAATAAGCTTAGTGGCGGAGAGTATAAGTTGGTGTGTATTATTAAAGAAATGCTTATACTTCCGGATTTGTTAATTATGGATGAACCAGATGGTTTTCTAGACTTCGACAATCTTAATTCACTCATGAAATTAATTAACTCATATAGTGGTACAATGATAGTAGTAACACATAACAGATATTTGTTAAACCATTGCTTTGACAAGATATGGCATTTGGAAAATACAGAACTTCAGGAGTTTGATGGGAATTATACCAACTATAATTATACATTATTGACGACCAAAATAGATTTAATGGAACAGTCTGCTAAGGATGAAGCAGAAATAGAGAGAAATAAAGCGGTAGTAGATAAAATGCGTAAACAGGCTACTAAGGTTGACTGTGCTGCTCTTGGAAGGCAGGTACATGCCAGAGCTTCACATTTGGCATTATTGGAAGCTAGAAAAATTAAGGCACCATTTTTAGAAATAAGTCATCCTGATATTGAATTTAGCACAGAATGTGTAAGTGAAGCTGACACAGCAATCAATATTACCAACTATAGTTCCGGTTTTGAAAAACCACTTCTTGAAAATGTAAGTTTTGATATTGGACCAAATGACAAAATTGCATTGGTAGGTGCTAATGGCACAGGAAAAACCACATTGCTGAGAGATATTGTTAAAAGTATAAAAGATAATAACATGACTGAGATTTCCATAGCAGAAGATATAAAAGCAGATTTTATGTCACAGGCAAATGGTGAAACTTTAGTGGAGAGTGATACTATTGCGCAGGAGTTAGAAAAACTCGGTATAGAGAATGAGCTACAGGCAGAAGAATATCTTTCACGTTTTGATATCAGCAAGGAAATGCTCCATAGCAGAATTTCAACATTATCAGGTGGAGAAAGAAATCTTTTACAGCTGGCAAGAATTACAAAAGGTAATGCAAATCTTTTAATAATGGATGAGCCAACAAATCACCTTGATACTTATGCGCAGATTGCCTTAGAAGATGCGGTGAAGGCATATAATGGAGCAATTCTCATGGTATCACATGATTTTTATACAATTGTCAATTGCACAGATTATACGCTGCTAATTGAAGATGGTGCTATTAGAAAGCTAAGTACCAGAGCCTTTAGAAAACGTATATATAAGAAGTATTTTGATAAAGAGTATCTTGCATATGAGGAAAAGAAAAAGGAGTTAGAGCTTAGAATAAATGCTGCATTATCTGAAAAGAATTTTAAGGCAGCACATAAAGCATCAGATGAATTAGGTAATTTAATTAACAAATAACTAAGGTGTTATGATATTATTAATTTCATTTTTTTAAAGAGAAAGAGATAAGGTGGTATAAATGAAAATACTTAAGAAAATATGTATACTAGTATTGGCAATAGCAATATTGGCTGGTTGCGCAAAAGCAAATTCAAGCAAGAATACTACAGATAGCACAACAGAAAAGGAAACTACAACAGAAAAGGCAACCACAACAGAAAAGGCAACCACAACGGAAAATGTAACCACAACGAAGAATGTAACCACAACAGAGAATGTAACCACAACGGAGAAGGTGACTACAACAGAAAAGATCACAAGTACACAGCAGATTGCTACCAGTCAAAATGTTGAGATCACAACACAGGAACCTACTACAATGAAACCTTCCACACAAGAAGATAATGTAATGAGTTTACATGTTAAAGGCACACATTTGATGGATTGTAATGGAGACAATATTGTATTAAAGGGAGTAAGTACCCATGGTTTATCTTGGTTTCCAGAATTTGTAAATAAAAAAGCATTTAAGCAGATAAGAGACAAATGGAATGTTAATCTTGTTAGGTTTGCATTATTTACAGAGGATTATAATGGATATTGTCTGGTAGATGATGAATATAGAAGAAGTCTTGAAAATACTATAACCAAAGGCGTTGAATATTGCACTGAACTTGGGATGTATGCAATTATTGATTGGCACATTTTGAGTGACTGTAACCCCAATACCCATAAACAGGAGGCGAAAGCATTTTTTAAGAAAATGTCAAATAAATATGCAGATTATGATAATGTAATTTATGAAATATGTAATGAACCCAATGGTGGAACTACGTGGGATGATATTAAATCATATGCTGAAGAAATAATTAAAGTTATCAGAAAAAATGATAAAGATGCAATTATTATTGTAGGAACACCTAATTGGTCACAGGATGTGGATATAGTTTCAAAAAATCCTATTCAGGCTGATAATATCATGTATTCAATGCATTTTTATGCAGATACACACAAAAATGATTATAGAAATAAGTTAAGGGTAGCAATAGAAAATGGATTGCCGGTATTTGTGTCAGAGTTTGGCATAAGCGATGCCTCTGGAAGTGGAAATATAAATACAGTGGAAGGTGACAAGTGGATGAAATTATTGAAGGACTATTCCATAAGCTATGTGGCATGGAATCTGTCTAACAAAGGTGAAAGCAGTGCACTTATAAAGGAGTCTTGTTCTAAAATAAATGGATGGTCCACAAAGGATTTGAGTGAAAGTGGAAAATGGTTTTCTAAAATTAAGTAAATGATAATTCCTTGACGATAAATAATAGCTTTGTTATAATGTCAATAAAGCAGATATTTCTCGTGTATACTATGATACACATTTCATGGCACATAAGTGCATCTATAATTCAAGCCATCTGGCGTTCTAAGAAAGATCCTGCTTTAATTCAATTATTAATTTAGCAGGAAATATTGTAGAACAACATGGCTGTAAGTATTTCCTGAAATGGCGTTATTACGCTAGAAAGAGGGAAAAATGAATATGGAAAGAAACACGGAGATAGTACGCAATTACAAGGATTCATTATTTCGCATGTTGTTTGCAAATAAGACAGAATTATTAGTATTGTATAATGCACTGAATGAGTCAAATTATGAAAATCCGGATTTACTGAATTTTAAAACTTTGGATAATGCAATTTATATGAATATTAAGAATGATTTATCTTTTTTATTGTATGATCATTTGAATTTGTATGAACATCAGTCAACATATAATCCTAATATACCATTGCGCGATTTATTGTATGTATCAGATCAATTACAGGCTATAGTTAGAAATGAAGATATGTACAAATCAAGTTTAATTAAAATACCATCACCAAAGTTTGTCGTATTTTACAATGGGGAGAGAAAACAACCGGACCGTCAGACATTAAAGCTGTCAGATGCGTATGAGGTTTGTCAGGAACACCCTGAACTTGAATTAATGGTTACAATGCTCAATATTAACAAGGGGCATAATGTGGAACTAATGGATAAATGTAAGGCATTAAGTGACTATAGTGAATACGTTGATAAAGTAAGAACATATATGAAATCAATGGAAGCTAGAAAGGCTGTAGAAAAGGCTGTAGAGGAGTGTATTCAGGATAATGTTCTGAAGGAATTTCTACTATGCCAGAAATCGGAGGCAATTAAGATGACGATTTATGAATATGATGAGGCACTTCATGAAAAAACATTAAGAGAAGAAGGACGAGAAGAAGGACGAGAAGAAGGACGAGAAGAAGAGCGCAAAAAAAATTTTGCTAAAGATAAATTGATAAAGATATTATTGGCGGAAAAAAGAATAGATGATATTCAAAAAATATTAGAGGATGAACAATATCAAAAGAAACTGATAAAAGAGTATAAGATAAATGATTGAACATAGTTAGGAGAGCAACCTGTAGTTGACACCTTTTCTTAAAAAGCATCCTATGGTTGGTGTATTATTTACTTCGTTAGAGTTATAGTTAATACATCAAATAAATGAAAACAGGAGGATACAGATATGAGCTTTGGAAGTAATTTGCAGTTTATGCGTAAAATGCATAATGGAATGACACAGGAAGAGTTGGCAGAGGAACTGGGTGTTTCCAGACAGGCAGTCTCAAAGTGGGAGAAGGAAGATTCCTTTCCTGAGATGGATAAAGCATTGACTATGTGTGAATTATTTAATTGTTCACTTGATGAACTTTTAAGACAGGACATTAATTCAGAAAATGAGGCATACAAGAATATTAGAATAGAAACAATGGAGAAAATAAGATATTTCAGATATGCAGTTGTCAGCAGTGAGCCGGAAGACGATGCCAAGAATCATATGCTTGTATGGGCTGGAAATATGGGTGTGAAAAAACCTGTTTTGATTGGCTGGGACTTTCCAGTGGTATCGCAAGAGCAGATAAATGTTTTTCATATGCACGGATATTGTTCAGCATGTATTATAGGAGAAGATGAACTTAAAGATTTAGAGGGAATTATTACCCAGCCTGCCGGTGTTAAATATATTGCAATAACCATAGAAAATCCATTTGAAAATCCCTTTGTACTAATTCCAGGTGCATATAAGACGCTTATGAGATATATGGATGTTAATGGTATACATCACAGACAGGACAAAGACATAATTGAGTGTTTTGAAAAAGAATATGCAATAAATGGAACTCAATATATGGATGTTTATATTGCAATTTAGCTTGTTATATACTATCTTATACTTAGCGGTAAAACATGCTCAATATAAGTAATAGCAGAAAGGTATTAAAATGGACAAAAAAGAAGAAGCAGTATACAGAAAACATAATGGATTTAATTGCGCACAGGCAGTCGCCTGTAGCTTTTGTGATAAAGCAGGAATTGATGAAGAAACAATGAAACATGCAACACAAGCCTTTGGCGTAGGACTTGGTACAATGGAAGGTAATTGTGGAGCAATATCAGGTGCAGCAGTTGTACTTGGAATGATTAACAAGGAACAGAGAAAAACATTTGGTGAGATAAGAACCATTATGACAGAGTTCAAGAATAGAAATACAACTGTTACCTGTAAAGAACTTAAGGGATTAGAGACAGGCAAAGTTATAAGAGAATGCGACGATTGTATCAGAGATGCAGTTGAATTTCTTGAGAAAGCAATCGAAGATTAGTAAATATCTTCTAATGAGTTCATGTACATTTCGTGTATGTCTCGGTTGTTCTCATAATTGCGGGAACAAAGAATACCACTTAAAACATTAAGGATATATTGAAGTGAAGTATCAAAAACAATATTTCCTACAAATTCATAATTAAGGTCATTGATTACCTGAATAAAATAGTCTGAAAGCTTACCAACAGAAGAACTCTTTGAAGGCGTTAAGACTATTCGTGGCACATTTCTGTCACCGAGTATTTGGAGTAAATCAGTGACCTTTCTGTTTTCACCGGTACGGCTAACCACAATGGCTGCACTGCCGGAATGAGATGTGAGAGCCTGGTAGAACTGTGCATTGGTTCCATCATGAATAACTACCTGTTTTCCAACCGCCATCATTCGGTATAGAGAATTCTTGGCAATATTCAGATTATTATCAAATCCGAAAAATTCTATTTGTGTACATCTGTTCATTAATGTAGCAATTTGAACAAATTCCTCATAATTGATGGACTGACGTGTCTGCTCAATGGTCTGTGTTTCGATGCTTGCAACTTTATTAATGATAGAATATGCATTTTCACCGGAAGAGAATTCCTTAAGAGCATTTGTGGAAAAGCTGGCAGCAGTGTTGATTTCACTGAAAAAAGTAGCCTTAAAATGTGTAAAACCCTTGTTATCATTGAGTTTGTTAATTAGGCGAGTAACAGTTGAAGAACTTGTGTAGCAAGCCTTTGCAAGTTCCTTAACGCTATAGTTAAGTATAGTTTTAGGTGAGTTAAGCAGGTAGCGAATTACCTGCTGCTCTGAATCTGAAAATTGTTCAATATTTTTCATCTGCTCAATTATACTCATATTACTCTCCATCCTACTATTAAGTTGATTATATACTATTTGACATATTTATGTCATCATTTTTCATGGATTTCATCAAATTTATGAAACGTTAATCCAAAATGCGTGATAGCTATAGAAATGCATAAAAATATTTGTTATATTTCATTCATAAGAAAAAAGAGAAAGGAACGATGTAAAAATGAAGAATTTTAGAGAGGATTTTTTGTGGGGTGGCTCAACATCAGCATATCAGGTGGAGGGAGCAGCAGACGAAGATGGTAAGGGCTTATCGGTTCAGGACGTAAAGGAAGTACCTGCCGGAACTTCAGATTTCAAAGTATCTGTTGACCATTATCATCATTTTCGTGAAGATATAGCACTTATGGCTGAGATGGGATTTAAGACATACAGATTTTCAATTGCGTGGACAAGAATAATTCCCGATGGAGATGGAGAAGTAAATCCCCTTGGAGTACAGCATTATAGCGAAGTAATTGACGAATGTCTTAAGTATGGAATAGAACCATTAATTACGATGTTTCATTTTGATATGCCATATGAATTGGAGAAAAAGGGTGGTTGGAACAATAGAAAAACAATTGACGCATTTGTAAAATATGCTAAGGTATTGTTTGAAAACTATGGTGAGCGTGTAAAATATTGGCTCACAATTAATGAACAGAATATGATGATACTCCACGGAGCAGCAATTGGAACAGGAATTATGGATGGATGTGACAATATAGAAAAGAGTCTGTATCAGCAGAATCACAACATGCTTCTTGCGCAGGCAAAGGCTATGACATTACTTCATGAGATGGTACCTGGGGCAAAGATTGGACCAGCTCCAAATATTGTTTCAACATATCCTAAGACATGCAATCCAAAGGATGTAATTGCAGCGCAGAACCATGCAGCAATTAGAAACTGGCTATATTTAGATATTGCTGTATTTGGACGTTACAACACAATTGCCTGGAATTTTTTAGAAAAGAAAAATATTACACCGGAAATACTTGACGGAGATATGGAAATACTTAAAGCAGCACACCCTGATTTCATTGCATTCAACTATTATTCAACAGCAACAGTAAGTGATGGAAATGTTGAAATAGAAAAGAATCCAACAGCTGACCAGCAGATATCAGTTGGCGAACCGGGATTCTTTAATGGTGATAGAAATCCTTATCTTGGAAAGACTGAATACGGTTGGGAAATGGATCCGGAAGGATTTAGAATAACATTAAGAGAAGTATATGACAGATACAACCTTCCAATCATTATTACAGAAAATGGACTTGGTGCCAAGGATACTCTTGATGAAAATGGAAACATTAATGATGATTACAGAATAGATTATCTTGCAAAACACATTGAACAGGCAAGACTTGCAGTAGATGATGGTGTAGATTTATTAGGCTACTGCCCATGGTCAGCAATTGATCTAATCAGCACGCATCAGGGATTTGAAAAGAGATATGGATTTATATTTGTAAATAGAGATGAGAACGATTTAAAGGATCTTAGAAGAATAAGAAAGAAATCATTTTTCTGGTACAAGAAAGTAATAGAAAGCAATGGTAATATCATAGAATAACTGAATTTGCAGCAGACTGATTAGAATTTCAGTCTGCTGTAAATTTGTCTTAAAGTATGTTCTTTAGTTAGTATTACAGATTCTTTATAAAAGCTACTAAAATATTATTGATAAACTGACTAAAAGAACGGTTATCCTCATAAGCTAGCTGTTTAAGAATTGGAACAATATCATTGTCAAGTGTAATACTGATTTTTTCTTTAAGAGGTCTAGTCATAAGCATTCTCCTTTGTAATTTATTTGTTATATTATAACATTAATATAGTAAAAAAACGCATTATAGTAAATAAATGTGTTATACAAATAAATAACTTGACCTAAAGCTAGGTTTAGTGTTTATACTATGATTAAAACACATAGAAAGAAGGATGAAAAATTGATATTAACGTACATTGTAATACCTTTTATATGCATGATACCCATAGGAGTATATCTGTATTTCTATTTCCTTAGAATGCTTGAGAGCTTTGGAATAAAAAGAAACAGGCTTGTGAAAGGTATATGCATTGTTATATGTTCACTGCTTGTTGCGTTCGGGATTAACAAATATAGTTTTGGAAGAGTTTTAATAACTAATATAGCGTTCTTTGCAATTGTGATGGAAGCCATAAATATAATTTTAAAGCTTATGAAAAAACGTAAAAATAGTTTTGAAAAGGTATATAAGTCTGGGCTTATCCCGATTATATGTGTCTGTGCAGTGCTTATGTATGGTTACTTTAATATGTTTCATATTGTCGAAACAGATTATACAATATATACGGATAAACAATTGAATCAGGATTACAGAATTGCATTGATTTCTGATTTACATTTTGGTACAACAATAGATATAGACAGACTGCAGGAAATATGTGATGATATTTCCGAGAAAAACATTGATATTGTAGCACTTGCAGGCGATATTTTTGATGAGAGTACTACTGAAAATGAGATGGAAAACGGAATTGAAGCCCTTTCTTCAATTAAGAACAAATATGGAATATATTATGTTTTTGGAAATCATGATAAGAATAGATATGTTGCAGAACCAATTTATACATCAGATGAAATGTGGAAAAAAATGGAGGATTGTAACATAGAGGTTTTGGCAGATGAGGTTGTAAGAATTAATGATGATTTTCTAGTGATAGGAAGAGATGATCCTGATTTTGCTGAGCATGGAAAACGATTATCATTGAATAAATTGTTAGAGGGAGAAGAACTTAGTAAATTTATGCTTGTACTTGATCATAAGCCTACGGCGGGAATCAAAGAAGTTGAAGAATTTGGAGCTGATCTGCAGCTATCCGGTCATACACATGGTGGACAGATGTGGCCAAATGGCATAACTAGAGAAATCAGAAATCCCAATTATATTGCATACGGACACAGGACCAGAGGTGAGTCTCAGATTATTGTAACATCTGGTATAGCAGGCTGGGGATATCCTATTAAGACCGGGGCTCCGGCAGAATATGTAATTGTAGATATCAAGAATAAATAGCGAGGGAGAACCTTATGGATGAAGGTATAATAATGTATGTGCAGGAGCATTTAAGAAATCCTGCTTTAACAGATATTTTTATAAGGATAACCTATCTTGGCAGCAGAATGGCAGTGTGGATATTTATATCAGCTGCCCTTCTTTTGTTTAAGAAAACAAGAAAAGTAGGTTTCATGTGTATATGTGCACTGCTTACCTCGTATGTAATTAATAACATTGCTATAAAAAATATTATTGCAAGACCAAGACCATATGAATCCATAAAAAATCTTGTTGTACTAATTGACAGACCGGAAAGCTATTCATTTCCCTCAGGACATGGAGCAAGTTCCTTTGCGACAGCCATAGTTTTATATAGGAATTTACCTAAGAAAGCCGGAATTTCTGCACTTGTGCTGGCTTTATTAATTGCACTATCGAGAGTATATTTAGGTGTTCATTATCCGTCTGATATATTATGTGGAATGGTATTTGGAACAATAGCCGGATACATTGGTGAAATCATTGCTAAGAAAATTTCGATATGCTATAATGGGTTAATCAACAAAAGGAACAGGTAACACCATGGATAATCAGGAACAGAAGCATGTAAGAAGAGCAAGATATAAGGGTACTCACCCTAGAAAATATAGTGAGAAGTACAAGGAGCTTAATCCGGAAAAGTATGTAGATACGGTTCAAAAGGTAATCAGTAAGGGAAGCACACCAGCTGGAATGCATATTCCTATAATGGTGAAAGAAATAATGGAATTTCTTGACATTAAGCCAGGACAGCAGGGGCTTGATGCAACACTTGGATATGGTGGACATACAACAGCTATTCTTAAGTGTCTTAATGGAAGTGGACATTTGTATTCTCTTGATATTGACCCGATTGAGTCTCAGAAAACAGAGAAGAGACTACGAAAGGAAGGATATGGAGAGGATATACTTTCCATAAGACATATTAATTTTTCTAATATTGATCAGGTGGCAGATGAAGTAGGAAAGTTTGATTTTCTTATGGCTGACCTTGGAGTTTCATCAATGCAGATTGATAATCCGGAACGAGGATTTTCGTATAAGAATGATGGCCCGCTTGATTTGAGACTTAATCCGGAGACAGGAGATTCAGCAGCAGAGAGACTTAGCCAGGTTGATAAAGAAGAGCTTATGGGAATGTTAATTGAGAATTCAGATGAGCCGTATGCGGAAGAAATTGCTAATGCTGTAATTAGTTATATTAGAAAAGGTAATACGGTTGATACTACAACATGTCTTAGACAGCTGATTGAGAATGCCCTTTCATTTATTCCCGAAAGAGATAGGAAGGAAGCGGTTAAGAAATCGTGTCAGAGAACATTTCAGGCGCTGCGTATCGATGTCAACAGTGAATTTGAGGTTTTATATGAATTTCTTGATAAGCTGCCAAATGTACTTAATCCGGGTGGACGAGCAGCAGTGCTAACATTTCATTCGGGTGAGGACAGACTGGTTAAGAAGTCATTTAAACAGATGAAGAAGCAGGGAATATATTCACAAATCTGTGAAGAGGTGATAAGACCATCTGCAGAGGAATGTGTTAATAATGGCCGTGCCAGATCAACAAAGATGAGATGGGCAATCAAGGCGTAACAATACAATGTGGAGGAGCATCACAAATAGTATTTATGAAAGAAGAGAAATCGAAGAGCAAATTTCCCTTCGTCCTATCGTAAAAGATGCTCAGGAATGGAGTTTATATGAATATGGAACATGTAAAAAAATATATAGCACCTATTATTGTAACAGTAATTGTGGTATTATATTATGTAGTATTTGCAGCGGTATGTATTACAATTGATGATATACCTGTATTTGCAGCAATACTTGGCGGCATTGTTCCTCTGCTTCTTGCAGGGGTGTGCGTATACGTTCTAGTAGAACGAATTAATGAGATAAGGAGTGGAGAAGAAGATGATCTTAGTAAATACTGATTATATTTCAGGGAAAGAGCTTGAGATGCTTGGCATGGTTAAGGGTAGTACAATTCAGTCTAAGAATGTGGGAAGAGATATCACACAGAGCTTTAAGACACTTGTTGGTGGAGAATTGAAATCCTACACAGAGATGATGAACGAGGCAAGAGCTCTTGCAACAAAGAGAATGGTGGAAGAAGCACAGGCTATGGGAGCAGATGCAGTTGTTAATGTAAGATATGCATCGGCTGCTGTTATGCAGGGTGCAGCAGAAGTCATGGCGTACGGAACAGCAGTTAAGTTTATTTAATAACAGACAGTACATAGTTAGTAACAAGAGGAATTCTGGAAACAGAATTCCTTTTATTTATGTCGGGATTGCATTGGAACTGGGAAAATTGCTATTATAAGGAATACCTATAACCAACTATTGAATTTAGGTAGTAACACTTTATTTTAAATCTATGTATAATATGACTATACAATAAATCATACAAAAGCACTAGGAATTAAATTCCGGAATGGAGACAGTATGAAAAATAAGTCTGAAGACCTGATTTTTCATACAAC
>CAZBKO010000066.1:0-12326 GCA_964492545.1 uncultured Lachnospiraceae bacterium | reverse complement strand
GCACTGGTTGTGGCACCTACACTTGTACCGAGTAAGATAACAACTATATACATAAGTGCATTTGATGCTGTTTCAGTAAGCTGCTTAACAACTCCTGATTCTCTAAAGAGGTTACCTAACATAAGCATACCAACAAGTGGTGCTGTTGTAGGTAAAATCATTACTACAACGATTGTTACAACTATAGGGAATAAAATTTTCTCAAGCTTAGAAACTGGTCTTAACTGCTCCATCTTGATTTTTCTTTCCTTCTCAGTTGTAAGTAATTTCATAATTGGTGGCTGGATAATTGGAACAAGTGACATATACGAATATGCCGCAACAGCTATAGGTCCCATAAGAGCTGTCTGTCCTAATTTACCGGCAAGGAATATTGATGTAGGGCCGTCTGCTCCACCAATGATTGATATGGCTGCAGCTGCTTTATCATTAAATCCCATAAATATAGCTATGAAATAAGCTATATAAATACCAAACTGTGCTGCTGCACCTAATAAAAAGCTCTTAGGATTGGCAATAAGTGGTCCAAAGTCAGTCATTGCACCAACACCTAAGAAAATAAGTGATGGTAAAATACTCCATTCATCTAATAAATAGAAATAATGGAATAATCCTCCTACTCCATTTTCCGAATCTGCGATAGTTGTCATAATTCCAGGGAACATATTAACTAAAAGCATACCGAAAGCAATTGGTACAAGGAGAAGGGGTTCGTATTCTTTCTTTATGGCTAAAAACAGGAAAACACATGCTACTACTATCATTACATAATTTCCAACTGTAAGGCTGAAAAATGCTGACTGATGTACAAGGTTTCCAAGTGTATCAAATATATAATCCATATTTACACCCTTGCAAAATCAAATTTTTGCGTTCCTTTCTGTAATTTATTTAGATATTGCTATTAGTTTAATGATGCTAATAAGCTTCCTGCTTCTACAGTAGCGCCTTCTTTAGCGTTAACGCTTGCAACTGTACCATCTTCTGGAGCTACAATTTCATTTTCCATCTTCATTGCTTCTAATACAAGAAGAACCTGTCCTTTTTTAACAGCATCGCCAACATTAGCTTTAACTGCTAAAATTTTACCTGGCATTGGAGCGTTAACCTTAACACTTCCTTCTGCACCTGCTGCTACAGGAGCTGCTGCTTTTGGAGCTTTAACAGGAGCTGCTGTTCTTGCAACTGGAGCACTTGTAGCACCTGTTTCTTCTACTGTTACATCATAAGCTGTTCCATTAACTGTAATTGTATAATTTTTCATTTTAAATCCTCCTATTATGCATTACGCCATTTGTTTGAGCGTGTTCTATTAATTGAACGAACAACAAATCCATCTGTGCTTGTTCCTTCGTATTCTGCTATTGCAGCAGAAATAACTGCTACTAATTCTAAATCATCAACAAGATTTTCAGCTTCTTCTTTTGCAACAATCTGTGCAATAGTATTATCAACTGCATCATTTTTAGATTCTTTCTTGTTCTTTCTATTTTCAAAATAATTCTGTATTTTAGAAATGTATACAAATCTTGAAATTAAGAATGCGATAAGTATTAATACTACGAATACTGTAAACAGACCCATAATTGTGTTAAGTAATGCATCAAGCATTCTTTCGCCAAATCCATTCTTACCATTATCAACTAATGAAAAAGAAATATTTGTCATTGTTGCAGTCTGAAATACTTCTCTGTACTCAACAACCATTTCAGCGTTAGCATCTTTGAATTTACCCGTTACAATAACATTAATGTAGTCTCCATGTTCTTCAATTTCTGTTCCAGCAATTGAATCAAATTTGCCGAGGCTGCCCTTGATTGAGCTGTATGATTTCACACCTTGTCCAAGTGCATAACCATTTGCGTTATTATTAATAATATATTCAATATCATTATCACTTAGTGATGTGAATTGTTCATATAGCGATTCAGCATCTGATTTCAATGTATCTGAATCATAATCGAAGGTCGCATCTTCAGCAAACGCTACTGTTACAGTGGAAAATACCATGATGAATGCAATTAGTAAAAAACTTTTGATTTTTTTCATAATTGTTCCTCTCTTCCTAAACCGCACCATGCTTCTTTGCTGGACGATCCTCTCTCTTTGAATAGAGCATTTCAAATGCACCTATTACATATTTTCTTGTATCAGCGGGCTCAATGATTGTATCTACATAGCCTCTCTTTGCTGCTGATTCTACGCTTGACTGAAGTGCTTCATATTCAGCTGCTTTTTCATTAATTAATGAAACTGCATCATTTGATGCATTAATTTCATCAGCATAAATAATTCTAGCTGCTGACTTTGAATCCATCATACCAATCTTAGCATCATCCCATGCATATACAACATCTGCACCGATTGCTTTGCTGTTCATAATAATATATGGAGTTCCCATAGCCTTAGTCATAACAACATTAACCTTAGGTACTGTTGCATTTGCAAATGCATATGTTAATTTTGCTGCTGCTTTCATTAACTTCTTCTCACAATATTCGCATGAAGCAAATCCTGCTACATTAGTTAAAGTTAATACAGGAATATTAAATGCATCACAGAATCCTACGAATTCTGCTGCTTTGTCACATGCATCAGGTGTAAGAGCTGCATCGAATTCTTCAACAAGATTCATCTCATCATCATATACCTGAGTTCTATTTGCTACTGCACCAACAGTCATACCATTTAATTTAATAAATCCGGTTACCATATTCTTGGCAAAACCTTCTTTTGTCTGAATGAAGATATTACCATCAGATATATTTGCAAGAGCAATTGCTGTGTCACCAGCCATGTTAGCCATGTCTGCACATACTCTGTTAATATCATCTTCACAGTCATCATAAGCACTGTCATCCTCATTGTTAGCTGGTAATACTGAAACAAGTTCTCTTATTCTATTAATTATTGCAGCTTCATCTGATACAAAATCAGCATTGCCTGCTTCTAATTGATATTTAGCAGATGCCGTATCACATTTAGCTGTATTGTTTCCATCAATAGCATTAGGTGAATTAACAAATAATTTACCGTTGTTCTCTTCGATAAGAGTGTAATCTGTAAGTCCTGATAATACTCCAAGACCACCACCACAATTTCCAAACACAGCTGTAATCTGTGGAATAACACCAGAAGCAAGTGTCTGTTTCATATAAATCTCACCAAATGCATTCATTGCATCTGTTGCTTCCTGTAATCTTAAACCTGCACAATCTACAAGTCCAATAACAGGTGCTCCCATCTTCATTGCCATATCATATAATCTGACAATCTTCTTTGCGTGCATTTCGCCTATTGAGCCACCCATAACAGTAGCATCCTGGCTATACACATAGACAAGATTTCCATTGATAACACCATAGCCTGTAATAACGCCGTCTGCAGGAGTTTCCTTGTCTGTCATATTGAAATCTGTACTTCTTGCCTTAACAAGAGCTCCAATTTCAACAAAACTACTATCATCCAGTAAAGATTCTATTCTTTTACTCGCTGATACATTTGCTGTATTAGTCATAATTCAGCCCTCCATTTTCTAATAAAATATCCAAATCTCTGCCGATTATAATTGTATTACTTTGGAAGCAAAAAAGCAAGGACAATCTACATTATTTTCGTCATTTCAAACAAAACTTTACAAATACTTTTTTTAAACACCATAATGCGTCTATCTTCTTCACCTCATGGTTTGCTAATATTGTTGTGCAATGTTCAAGTCTATTATTTATATATATTTTTCGATATCCAATTACACTATTTTCTTCAACCGGTGCATCTAATTTTTCTACAATATCATCAACAATTTTAATATTATCAGTCTTGCTGATTAGTATTCCTTCATCATTTGATTCTGTATCATATTTAACATCAACAGACTTTTCGATTCCATTCTCTATCTTAATTTCTTTGACATTTTTCATTTTACACATCATCTGATTATAACTCATAAATTCGTAATTGTTTATACCATAATCAAATATTTTTTTTGCATCCTTCCATTTATATGTCTTGGATGGTGGCCATCCGCTTGCCAAAAGTGCTATAACATATGTTCGTTCCTTATTTTTGCAAGCACCAACATAGCAATATCCGGCTTTGCCTGTAAATCCTGTTTTTCCCGAAATCATTCCCTCATACATATCAAGAAATGCATTTTTATTGTTTACTGTAAAACTTCGGTTTTTATCTATATCTGTGAATGAATAACTTTTCATTTGTGTTATTTTCAAAAACTCTTTATTCTGTATACAGTATTTCATAATAAGAGCTAAGTCATATGCTGTAGTACCATGGCTTCCTAAATCATCCATTTTATCAAGTCCATTAGGTGTTACAAAATGTGTATTATAGCACCCCAACTCTCTTGCTTTCTCATTCATCATAGCTGAAAATTTTTCACAGCTCCCTGCTACATGTTCAGCAATTGCTACTGCTGTATCATTATGGGATTCTAACATTAATGAATATAGCAAATCCTTCAAATAATACTTTTCGCCTTCTTTTATATTCAACTGTACATCAGGCATTGTTGATGCATACTTAGAAATTTCAACAACATCATCACCACATCCGTTTTCAAGTGCCAAAATGCATGTCATTATTTTTGTGGTACTTGCATTTGGCAATATCTCATTTGCATTTTTTTCGTATAGTACCCTTCCACTGTTTCCATCAATAAGAACTGCTGATTTTGAAAAAATTTCATTATTATTGATTGTACCGGCAGCCAACAGCATAATAATCGAAAAAAGCAAATTTTTCATGATAATCTCCATTCAAGACCATTTGTGATATTTTTACGCAAATAGTTATGTGAAGCGGACGCTGTCAAGCGAACTATTCACATTTTTCAACTCAATTTATTATATGATTTCAAAATATTCAATATACAACAAATTACCATAAAATAAATGGAGATACTTCATAATTGAAGTATCTCCATAATTTGTAAATAAAAAATTATTCCTTAACAGCTGCACCACCAAGTGATGTAACCATCATATTCTGTGATAATGCGAAGAATATGATAAATGGTATAGCTACAAGTAAAGCACCTGCAGCGAAGTTTGTAAATTCACCTTTTCTACCATCAATGAATGAGAATAATCCAAGTGCCAATGTCTTGTTCTTAGGCGAACGAAGTACATATTTTGGCATAATGTAATCCATCCATGGTCCTGTAAAGCTTGTGATAGCTAAGAAAATAACGATTGGCTTTGCAATAGGCATTACAATTCTCATAAAGATTGTAAAATGACTAGCACCATCAATTCTAGCTGCCTCATCAAGACTTCGAGGAATGGTATCAAGATAACTCTTAACCAACCATGTATTATAAGGTATATTTCCAGATACATATACGAGCATTAAGCCCCAAAGTGTATCAATTCCACCGATTCTCTGAAGAATTACGTATATAGCAACCATTCCGATAAATGAAGGGAATATCTGTAATACAAGCATTGATAACATCAATGACTTCTTCATAGTAAAACGGAATCTTGAGAATGTGTATGCACCAATAGATGCTACAAAAACTGTTGCCAATGAAGATCCTAAAGCAACACAAAGTGTATTAGTGTACCACTTTGGATAATCAGTGTTCTTAAAAATGTAATCAAAATGCTCTGTTGTAAATCCATTCTTGAAAGGAATTATATCCATCTGTGCCAATGAAGTACCTTCTGAAAATGCTCCACTTAATACAAATACCAATGGGTAAAGTACTATTAAGGATAAAAGAATCAGAAATACATATGTAATCACTTTAAATATAATTGATTTTGTCGATCTTGTTTCCATTATACTTCTCCCTCCTTAAATGATTTTGTACGCATAAAGTTAACGATTGCGAAAGGAGCAAGTACTATAAATACCATGATAGCCAAAACAGCACCATAGTTATATCTCATCTGATCAACAGTCAACTTATAAATCCACGTTACAAGAATATCGGTACCACCTGCGAACGTCTGCGTAGTATCGCTAACTGTTGGTCCACCTCCTGTTAGGAAGTATACCATACCAAAGTTATTTACATTGAATGTAAATGACATAATCATTAATGGCAATGTCTGATAAATAACGAGTGGTAATGTGATTCTTGCAAATATCTGAGTTTTGTTAGCACCATCAATTTTAGCTGCTTCAAATACATCCTGTGAAATAGATGTCATTGTTCCCATGATAAGTAACATAAAGTAAGGGAAACCAGCCCACAAGTTAATTACAAGACATATTACCTTCGCCAAGGTCGAATCAATCAGCCACGGATGCGAATGCAGTCCCATTTTCACCAATGTTCTATTAATAGTACCAAACTGTGCATTAAGTAAGCTC
Organism: uncultured Lachnospiraceae bacterium; assembly: GCA_964492545.1. GTDB lineage: Bacteria > Bacillota > Clostridia > Lachnospirales > Lachnospiraceae > RGIG1934. The sequence goes on along the minus strand of CAZBKO010000066.1, from coordinate 5,987 downwards.
TTCCATACAAGTGTACTAACTACTGCTGGTACAGCATATGGTAAGATGAAGATTACTCTAAATACTGGCTTTAATTTAATCTTAGTCTCATTAAGAATAACAGCAACAAGCATACCACCAAAATATGATGTAGCAGTTGCGCCAATTCCCCAAATAAGTGTCCATATTGCTACTCGACCAAAAGCTTTAGTCCATGTAGCATCTCCACCAAACATTGAGAAAAAGTTATCTAATCCAACCCAGTTAATAGGATTCTTTGGTGGATAATGATATGGTAAAGAGAAATCTGTAAAAGCAACACAGGCTGAAAATCCAAGTGGTACAATAACGAAGAATACGATAAGTACAACTGTTGGAGCTAAACCTATGATAGGGAATGATTTACCACCGATTCCTGCTAAAGATTCTCTATTTGTCTTTAATTTTCCTTCATAGCAGTAATCTCTGTATGAATTCAAAGCACTCTTGACTGATATATAATATATTGCAAGTAATATTCCTATTACTGCCAAAGTCATTATACCTTCAATCAACATAAAATGTTCATAAGCTCTTGTTCCTTCAGGGTATCCTTCACGAACTTTGCCAAGTAAAACTAAATCTGAAATCTTTGATATAATTAATGGAGCATTTAACAATGCTATAACTTCTATCAATGCATAAAATGCACCTTTAACATATTGCTTTAACCAAATGATATGGCCAAGACCCATAAATATCAGAGATGTTATAAGAACTTTCTTTTTCGAAGAACCATCAGTATTTAGTGATGTTCCCATAATCTCACCTAACTTTCTAAACTAGTAGTATGTATATTATATGGTGTACAGTAAATCTGCACACCATATTATACATTTCTTATTATTTTGGAGTAATTATTAGTTACTTCCTACAAAGGTCTTGAAAATATCATCAGCTTCTTTAATCTGAGTCTCTACATCCTCACCATTCCAGATGTTCTTATATACTGAGTTGAAACATGTCCAGTACTGAGCGATCTGTGGTACAGGAGGCATAGCGAATGAATACTTTAACTGTTCGATAAATACTTTCATGATTTCATCATCGATTTCAACTTTATCTGTTGAAGGAATTGTAGCTGTTAATTCATAACGTAACTGCTGCATTTCTTTTGTCATTAAGAATTCACCAAATGCTGCTGCTTCTTTTGCATGTTCTGAATATGCTGAAACGAACATTGTTCTGATTCCTGCGAAGTTAGAAGCTGGCTGGTTCTGTCCTGGTAATGAAGGAAGAACTGCTGCACCTAAGTTAGAAATCTTTTTCTCATATGCTCCGATTTTCCATGAACCATCAATAATCATTGCACAATCACCATTTTCAAAAGCTGCAACTGTTGTAGCTTCATCAAGGCTGTCTGCGTCAACATCAAGGATGTCTTTCTTTAAGCTCTGGAAGAATTTAGCACCTGCGATAGATGTCTCATTGTTAAATCCTGTTCCGTTAGCATAATCATCAAGTGTTGGTCCAAATAATTTGATTGTATCTGATGTTAAGAACATAACACTGTGGTATGTGTTACCTACCTGCCACATAAGAGCATATTTACCCTTGTGATCAGCGTTCCATGTCTTAGCTGTTGAAACTAATTCATCCCAAGTAGCTGGAACTGAATCAATTAAATCCTTGTTGTAGAATACTGTGTATGTTTCACGAGCAACTGGGAATCCCCAAGTCTTTCCATCGTATGTAACACCATCTACACAAATAGATTCTGTGCTGTCTTTTACTGACTGTGCAAATGAAGCATCAATGTCATCAAGTGGCTGAATACTTCCTGCTGAAGCCATAACACCTAAACTATCATTAGCTACTGCAAATAAATCTGGTCCAATACCAGCAGGTCCATCATTAGCGATCTGATCTTTTGCATTTGTTGATTCAACGTTAACATAGCTAATCTTAATGTTAGGATAAATTTCTGTAAACTTATCTCCAGCCTGCTTAATGAACTCATCTGGACCGTCAGCTGACTCCCAAACTGTAAGTTCAACATCATCTGTCAAATCTGTTCTCTTAACATAGCTTTCATAACCATCAACAACGCCGCCCTGTGCTGCTCCGCTTGATGCTGTTTCTCCTGATCCTTTTGTAGTTGTCTCAACGTTTCCGCCGCCGCCACCGCTACATCCTGCAAGCATTGTAGCTGCCATAGAAGCTGCTAATGCCATTGCCATAATCTTTCTTTTCATAATACCATGCCTTTCCGAGTCTTGTTACATGACTCTATTAAATTTTGATGTTCCGCAATCCGCAGATGTTTTCGTCCAAAATAATATCTGTGGATTATCATGAACTACTCTACACGAAACGTGATGTCATGCATCACCTCCAGAATTTTGGAAGAATTGAACAAATAATCACCTAAAAAATCACAAAAAAAATGCGATATTAGGCATAGTTACCATATCTCCCAACTTCTGTTCAAACGTAGTATAGCATTTTCGCATATAATTGTCAATATTATTTGAAAATTTAAATGGTGGTTTTTGTGCATATTGCATAAAAACCACCATTTAAATATTTCACAACTTAATTTTCTAATTTTAACTGTACTTCTTCTTCTGCTTCCTGCTTAAAATCTTCCATTTTATCCACATTAATTGATGGAAGCTCATCTATTGATGTTATACCAAATTGTCTTAAAAACTCCTCTGTTGTCCCAAACAGCAGCGGTCTGCCCGGTGCATCAAGCCTTCCAATATCAGTAATAAGATTGTATTCAGATAATTTGCTCACTGCATGATCACATTTTACACCACGAATCTTTTCTATTTCACTTCTTGTTATAGGCTGCTTATAGGCAATTATTGACAAAGTTTCCAAAAGTACATCTGTTAATACATGTCTTTTAGGTACTTTAGCTATTTTAATTAAATAATCGTACATTTCAGGTTTTGTAACAAGCTGATAAGAATTTTCAAGTTCTACTATACGTATCCCTCTGTCTTCACTCTCATATTTATCCATTAAATTATGTATTATTTTTATAACAGTCTCTGTGTCATGCTCAACCGCCGCCGCTATCCTTGACGCCTCAACTGATTCTCCCATAGTGAAAAGTATAGCCTCTATAGCTGCTTCTAATTTTTTAAGTTCCATATCTGCCTCCCTGTATGTTATACAGCTGCATAAGTAATATCAATATCATCAAATATATATCGCTGAACAATGTTAATCTTTCCCATTTTCATAAGCTCCAAAACAGCCAGGAATGTAACTATTATTTGTGTTTTGGATTTCTGCTTTTCAAGAAGCTTCCTAAAGCTGAAATTATTATGCTCGATTGCATAATTCAATATGTAGTCAATTTTGTCTTCAAGACTTACTTCTTCCTTCTCTATTTTGCTGAATTTGCTTCTGATGGGATCAATCTTATCTTCCTGTCTTTTGATGACATCCTTAAATATCTGTTCTAATTTATTAAGAGATAACCCGTCTAGTAATTTTTCCAAATCAACAGGCGGTTCGTATTTCTTAACCTCCTCTGGAATTGTAGGTGGCTTGCAAATACTATTTCCAGCATCCTGATGCTTATCTTTCAGTTCATATGACATGTACTTATACATCTTATATTCAAGTAACTTTTCAACCAATTCCTGTCTTGGATCTTCCTCTTCCTCGTCCTCATTAACTTCTTTTGGAAGAAGCATTTTTGATTTGATATCTAAAAGTGTTGCCGCCATAACAAGGAATTCGCTCACTATATTAAGATCCTGTTTATCCATAGTCTTCACATATTCCATATACTGATCTGTAATCTCAACAATTGGAATATCATAAATATTTACTTTATTTTTATCAATCAGATGTAAAAGAAGATCTAATGGTCCTTCAAACGCCTGTAATTTAACTTCAAGATTCATTTTTAAGCTTATCCCTTTTCAACATATTTTCACACATACTTTTATATTTTACAAAATCAATGGTTATTTTGCAACTTAATTTTGATTATTTCGGGGCGGTTAAACAATCTTAGCTTTAGCGTGTGTGTTCCAGTTCCTCTTGAAACAATAGCTTTGCATCCGTCAACATTGTATATCCCACCGTCATACTTTGGAAATATATCAACTTGTGGCGACATAACACCACCAACAAATGGTATTCTCACAATGCCTCCATGAAAGTGCCCCGAAACAATCAAATCAGGCTTCCATTTAACATAATCATCTATATATCTTGGATTATGCGCTATTAATATAGAAAAATTATTTTCATCTCTCTCACCTATATTTGAATTAATCTCATCAATACTAATAGTCTGTCTTTTAAATTTATCATAATATTTTTCGTCTATTTCCAATCCGTATAGTTGAATATTATCATATAAAATGTGTGTATTCTCTAAGAATGTTACACCTGCTGCCGTCAAACTTTTCCTATACAATTCATAATTTGATCTATATTTTTCAGGGTAATCGCGAACTCTGCACTCATGATTACCATTTATATAAAAGACCTTATGATTCTTTGAAATTTCTATCACAAATTTCATTGTATTTGACCAATCAGCGGTTGCCTTACCAGTTATCATATCTCCCGCTATCACTACAATAGCATCCTTATAGGAATTGACAAGCTTCAAGAGCTTATCATTATTATTACCATAAATAGTATCATGCAAATCTGCAAGTACAACTATCTCCTTGCTTTTTCCAATGTTTTTATCTGTATCAATAGTATATTCAGTTTTTTTGATGCTTGTGAGGCAATAATAATTCGCAGCAAACGCAAGCAGTGCAATTATGCACAAAATAACCATTATCTTCATATGCAGCTTTCTTTTCATTTTCTTTAGATTATATCATATGAAATTTATAATAAAAAGCTATTAATTGTTCTAATTACATAATCTCTAAATGTAGCCTTTTTTATTTTTTCTTTTGCCAGCAGCTTTACATTTCCAATTTCTTTATTATCAATATAGTATGTTATTTCACCCATAACATCAAATTTATTTACTGGAGCTTTTACTTTATTCTTATATGTAATCTTTTTTGATATTTTTGATATATTTTCACCCTTAAGAGCAAGGTAAGAAAACTTTTCCTTACATATTAAATCTACTTTTTCTTTTGTTCCACCAATTACATTGATTTCTTTTAATTCATTTTTGTCATTATCAATATAAAGGCTGCAGTTAGCGTACCCGTAATTTAGAAGAGTCTGTGCCTGCGAGAACCTGACTTTATAATCCGGTGCTGCCATAATCACAGCAATCATTTCTATTCCGTCCTTTTTTCCGCTGGCACTCAGGCAATATTTAGCCTTGCTTGTAGAACCTGTTTTTAAACCGGTTACTTCAAAATTGCAATTCATTTTAAGAAGTTTATTTGTATTGCTTAAACCAAATTCACTATTTCCTTTGTCTGTCAGATGATTTATTGTTTCCATCCAAATAGTAGAATATTTCTTAATATCCGGATGATTTTTAATAAGCTCCCGGCTCATTATTGCCACATCCCGTGCTGTAGTGTAATGTTCATCAGAATCGGTCAAGCCACAGCAGTCCTCAAAATGAGTATTCTTCATTCCAAGTTTATGTGCTTTTTCATTCATTAGCTTAACAAATTCACTTTCGCTGCCTGCAATATACTCTGCCATTGTAACGCACGCATCATTGCCTGACGCAATTACTATACACTTAATCAATGTTTCAACTGTTTGTTTTTCACCTGATTCTAAGAATACCTGAGAGCCACCCATTGATTTGGCATAATCACTTGTTGTAACTAAATCATCAAGCATAATCTTTTTTTCATCCAGTTTTTCAAATATAAGTATTAACGTCATTATTTTAGTAATACTGGCAGGACTTAATACTTCATCAGAATTCTTTTCAAATATACTTTTTCCTGTGGAGACTTCAATAAGTATTGCACTTTTTGCCGTTATACCCATATCATCATCCGATTTTTTTTCTTTACCATAGCATATTTGCGCAGGCATTAATAATAGTATAATTA
>CAZBKO010000065.1:0-12601 GCA_964492545.1 uncultured Lachnospiraceae bacterium | reverse complement strand
TTATTATTGAATTTTCAAGGTACATAGGCACTTATTTAAGTGCGAAGTTTGAGTTTATTATATCATTGAGGAATATGTCGAAGGTACATCATTAGAACAATATTTACAAGAATATCCTGAATTATCCCAGCATGAGAGAATTAATATTGTAAGACAGTTATGTAAGTTAGTAGGGTATTTACATGAACTCACACCACATCCAATTATTCATCTTGATATTAAACCGCAGAATATTATTATGTCAGGTCGGCAGGTTTATTTAATTGACTATGGAAATGGCCATATTATGAATGCAGGACTTAGAAGGCAATACTGCTATGGAACAGAAGGCTATGCGGCGCCTGAACAATACAATGGAACAGAACCAAATACAATGTCAGATATGTATGCGCTGGCGAAAGTAATCACACTTATTTTAGGGAATGTTATCGATGATAGATTGGCAGAAATGCTAAATATTTGCCTGCGCAGAACTAATAAGGACAGACATATAGGAGCTATGGACATCTACAATTATCTGGGTGGTAATGATTTAGAGAAAAAGAAGTCTTGTGAGATATATGTTATGGGAACACAGTGCAGAATTGGTGTAACACATTTATGCCTTGCAATTGTGAGCAGCCTGAACAGAAGAGGAATGAAAGCACTGTATATAGATTATAACAATCATGCACTGCCTGATATTATGAGTGAATGTGAATTTAAGCTTGATAAAAAGGGCATTGCGCGAATTCAAAACTGCAGAGTGCTTCCACACTACGACAGGGCGAATGATGTGGAAGAAGACGGTGTAGTTAGGATTATAGATAAAGGTGTTATTAGTGATTTTTCTGATAAAGCAGGCCGTAACATTATTTTGATATGTGGCGGAAGGGAATGGGAAAAAAGTGTTGCAAATAGCAGTATGACACGGTATGAATTAGGCAAAAGCAACAATATACTTGTTTTGTTTAATTGTGGAAAGGAAAATGCAGTTCCGTATATAAGAAATCCGTTTAGAACCTCATTTTGTGAAAATGTGGCACTTAGAAAAGTACTAAGAAACATTAGGAAATGGAAGGATGATGAAAAATAGCACGAAAGAAATCATTTCGAGGAAAGCGGTGTATAGCAGTGGCGGCAACATGCCATGGAGCCGGCTGTACACATTTAGCAGTATCAATAGGCAATTTTTTGCGCTCTGTATATGGGAAAAGCACAGCCATAGTTGAGTTAAATGGAAGTAATGACTTCGCAAGAATTGAGGAAACATATTGCTCAGATATATGCAGTGATTCAAAGGTTAACACAAAGATGTTTGATATACATAGAGTTGATTATTATAAAAGAGTTAACAACGCAGAATTACCTGATATTTATGAGCGGTATGATAATCTTGTGTTGGATATAGGAACAGAAATAGAGAAGCATCGTGAACAGCTTCTGATATGCACAGACAAGTGTCTGGTTGGATGCTTTACTCCGTGGAAAATTGCAGAGACAATGAAGAAAGTCAATTGGCTGGACGAGGTGATGCCTCAGGCGAATTTTAAGTGCTATGTGAACTATGGGTATGAGGAAGGCTATAAGATGTTTAAGAAACTGCCGTATATCAACCCGCTCAGTCCACAGAAATCGAACTATCCATTCCTAATGGAAATTCTGGAGGAGTAAATGGCAATTATGCGAAAGAGAAGAAGGTGGAAACCATATGTGCTGGTGGCAGCAGGCGTGGCATTATTGCTGACTGCAATCATATCGTTTGCAGTGATGTCGAGGCCGTCCAAAGAATACAAGGTTAACATTTTCAGATTAGCAGTTGATAAAAAGCAGGGGGAAAGTATTAACAGGGAAGATATTGAAATGCTTACACTGTATTCAAAGAATGCAGAAATGGCTGGCATACAGACCGGAAATGTTGAAGGCATGAAGGCGATGCGTGACATGAGCAGTGGAGAAATTGTAACAGAATCTATGGTTTATAAGGACGAAGGACTCGCCAGTGATGAAAGATATCAGCGATTTGACGGAATCAGCATATTTGCAGACATAGTTCCGGGGGATTTTGTTGATGTGAGAATAAGGTTTGCAAATGGTGAGGACTATATTGTTATTAATCATAAGAAGGTTGAAAATATCACTGAAGAAAAAGGGTTAATCCTTAGAGTGTGCGAGGAGGAAATCCTAAGAATGTCAAGTGCACAGGTGGACGCTGCTCAATATGAGGGAACACAGGTGTATGCAGTCAAATATATACAAAATTATCAGGAACCGGCAGTGTCAAATTATTTGCTTAACAGCTATGTAATTTCTCTGGCACAGTGGGATCCCAATATAATCGACAGGGTATTTACCGAGGATGAGATAAAGCTTAGAAGTAAGCTGGAGCAAAACCTTAAAGAATTTATGGAATAAATATATATCACGAAATGTATCTTTACTTCTTTTAAGGTTATCGGCTTATGGGCAGGAAGGGAGGAAAACATATGTATAATCGATGCAATGGTTATTTTGATATGAAAAATGAGCTTGAGCACTATGAACAGCAGGGAATAGTAATATCTGTTGAGGGAAAGAAAGTGATTCCAAGACATGCAGCACAGCTATGCTGTTTTGACAATAAAAATGACTATATGCCGGATTACATAATTGATGATGATGGAAAGGTGGTTGAGATAGGATTTAACAGGGTACGAAGTTACTAGGATATTATTTGGGTGGGAAAATCGGAGAAAGCCTAATACATTAGGTACCGAAGATATTTAAGATAAATGGCAGGGAAAATATTGAGTGACTATATAACTTTAAAATGATATAATACATCTCATAGGAGGTGTACTAATGAGAGACAGCAGGCAGAAAATTATATCTATTGTAATAGGAGCAGTGTTGCTTTTGGTTGCAGTAGCAGGAATTATTATTGAAGAGAATATAAGAAAGAATACCCCATCTAAGAAACATGCAGGCAGTGAAGAGCTTGAGGAGATGTTTGGAATAGATGATGAGAATAAGGCTGTAGTACTTAACGACATAATTACAGAGGGCAAAGGATATATGATTGATGATAAGCTTTATCTGGATTATGAATTTGTTAGAGACAATATTAACAGCAGATTTTATTGGGACAATAATGAGAATATACTTATTTACACAACGCCAACACAGATAATTAAGGCAGATGTGGCATCTAAGGAATATTATGTGAATAAGACTAAGGAGACTACCGATTATTCAATTGTTAAGACAGATGGTAAAAAGGTATTTGTTAATATAGAGTACGTTAAGAATTTCACGAATATGGAATACGAAGAATTTGAAGCACCTGACAGAGTGTGCATTGTAACTAATTTTGGACAGGAATATACAATTGTTAAGCCGGCGAAGTCAGCACAGGTACGAATAGGCAGTGGGATTAAGAAGGATATAATCGCAGATGTTACAGCAGATGATGAGCTTGTATTGTTGGATGCTGATGAGAATCAGGATGAAGACTGGTATAGAGTATCGGTAAATGGTGGATTAACAGGATATATCAAGAAGTCTGCTGTGGGTGATGAGACTGAGACTAAGAGGGAGAATGATTACAAGTCACCTGAATATACAAGCATTTCCAGAGATTTTACAGTATGCCTTGGTTGGCATATGGTTACTAATGAGGCAGCGAACAATACGCTGTTGGATGTGACGGCCAATGCCAAGGGCATGAATGTGATTTCACCAACCTGGTTTAGAATCAGCGATAATGGAGGAAATATTTCATCACTGGCAGATTCGACATATGTTGACAGAGCACATCAGCTGGGACTTGAGGTGTGGGCAATGGTAGACGACCAATCTCCTGACTCAAAGGATACGGAGGTATTTCCATATACATCGAAGAGAGAGAACCTTGAAAATGCATTGCTCTCAGCAGCAATTCAGTATAATCTTGATGGAATTAATTTGGATTTTGAATATATTACAAAGGAAATCGGTGAAGATTATATTCAGTTTATCAGAGAATTTTCTGTAAAATGCAGAAATAATGGAATAGTCCTGTCGGTGGATAATTATGCATCTGCTTCACAGTATGAATACTTTAATTGTGAGGAGCAGGGTAATGTTGTTGATTACGTTGTAATCATGGGATATGATGAGCATAGTAAGAGCAGCGAGGAAGCAGGAAGCGTGGCTTCACTTGGATGGGTAAAAGATGGAATAGAGAATATGGTAAAATCAGTTCCATCATCTAAGGTTATTAATGCAATTCCATTTTATACAAGAATATGGGAAGAGAGTAATGGAGAGCTTAACAGCAGAGCTCTTGGAATGGAAGACGCATGGAGCGAGATGAATGCAAATGGAGCTCAGACAGCATGGATTGAGGATTTTGGACAAACCTATGGTGAGTATGTTAAGGATGGAATAACATACAGATGCTGGCTAGAGGACAGCAAGTCTGTGGAGGCAAGGGCAAAGCTCATTTCGGAATATAAGCTTGCCGGAATTGCGACATGGAGACTGGGATTTGAGACAGATGATGTGTGGAACACACTTGTAAAATACACTAACTAAGTTACAGCTATGAATAGAAGCTCTGCTATGCATATAACAGAACTTCTATTTTTTTAGTTTCTGAATAAAAATATAGTAAGTAAAATATTTATGGAAAAAGAAAATGGAGCAAAATGTCATTAAAAAGAAGCTTGAATTTGTGATGGGCGTATTAATGATACTGATACTTTATTCGTACAGTGCTTATGCCAGGGAGGCGGGAACTGAGAAAGTCAATGCACAGAGAAAATCAGAGACAGTGATATTGATTGATCCGTGACATGGCGGTGTTGATCCGGGCAAGGTATCGGCAAATGGCGACAGGGAAAAAGACATAAATCTTGCAATTTCAACAAAAATGAAAGAAATTATCGAAAAAAACAATATGACGGCAATAATGACCAGAACTGAGGATACCGGTCTGTACAGCGACAGCGATTCAAATAAAAAGAGAACTGATATGAGAAATAGGGCAGAATTGGCTAAAAACAGCGATGCAGATATTCTTGTCAGCATACATATGAACAGCTATACTTCACCGGATGTGTGCGGCGCACAGGTATTTTACTATGGGAATTCAGATAATGGGGAGCAGCTGGCAAAAAGTATACAGGCGGAGGTATCAAAGGTTAGTACCCTGAATTCAAAAAGAACGGCGAAGGCTAACAGCAGCTACTATATACTTAAAAATGTGGAAATGCCGGCGGTAATTGTGGAGTGTGGATTTTTGTCAAATAAGGAGGAAGCTGCCATGTTGAAAGAGGATTTTTATCAAAAAAAGCTGGCAGAGGCTATATATAAGGGAATAACTAATTATCTTGAAAGATAAGAAGCTGAAACAGCACAAAATATGAAAATGATTAAAATTTTATAAATGAGTTTTATTTTAACAGGAGATATGGTAAAATATTATGAAATGATTGCGTTTAATGCAATCGAAATTGGAGCTAAAAAATGGATACTAAAGTAGTAGAGATAAACCCGGATAATATTGATGAATCAGCTAAAGCTAAGCTGCAGGAGGCATCCGAACTATTAAGAAGTGGTGAGCTTGTCGCATTTCCTACAGAGACAGTATATGGACTTGGTGGAGATGCAATGCACGAGGAAGCGGCTAAGAAGATATATAGTGCCAAGGGCCGTCCTTCTGATAACCCATTAATTGTCCATGTAAGTGATGTAGAACAGGTGGAGAGGGTTGCTGCAGATATTCCGCAGGAAGCCCGTATTCTTATGCAGAAATTTTGGCCGGGTCCCTTAACAATTGTATTTAATAAGAAACCGGAGGTTCCGTATGGAACAACGGGAGGATTAGATACAGTTGCCGTAAGAATGCCAAGTCATAATGTAGCGAGAGAATTAATAAGAACATCCGGAGTTCTGATAGCTGCGCCAAGTGCCAATTTATCAGGAAGACCAAGCCCAACATGTGCCAAGCATGTATTTGATGATATGAATGGAAGAATTCCAATGATAATAGATGGAGGGCATGTGGGAATAGGAATAGAATCTACTATAGTGGATGTAACCGGCGATGAACCAATGATTTTACGACCAGGGTTTATTACCGAGGAGATGCTTAAGGAAGCACTGGGCAGAATAACAATTGATCAGGCAATACTTGGACCAATGGCCGATGGTGTTCATCCAAAAGCTCCCGGAATGAAGTATAAGCATTATGCTCCAAAAGCTGAACTTACTTTGTTTGAAGGAAATATTGACGATGTTGTGAGAAAGATTAATGAGTTAACGGCACTGAATGATCAAAAAGGTATGAAGACAGGTATTATCGCTTGCAGTGAGACAATGGACAGATACATGAATGGAGAAGTGCTTTCCATAGGCACAAGACAGGATGAACAGACCATTGCACAGAATTTATATTATGTTTTAAGAGAATTCGACGATATGCAGGTAGATGTGATTTACGGGGAATCATTTGCAGAACATAACTTAGGCAAAGCAATTATGAACCGCCTGCTCAAGGCAGCAGGATATAAGGTCATAAAAGTCTGAAATAGGAGAACCGGAATGATCAAATATAACAAAATAATATTTGTAAGTAATTCAGATACTTGCAGGGGCGAGCTTGCGGCAGCAGTTATGAAAGAAATTGGCAAGGCATTTATTGAGGAGAATAATATTTCCATAGATTCCAAGGGACTGGTAGTGTTATTTCCTGAACCAATGAATCCAAAAGCAGTTGCAATAGCGAGAAGTAAGGAACTATACATTGACGATCACACTTCCAGCGCATTGACAGCCGGTGATTTTGGTATGGATGTACTTGTACTTACTATGACTGACTCAATCCGTAAGAAGATTTATGAAGATTTCAAAGAGGCAGTAAATGTCTTCAATATTAAGGAATTTGTAGGCGAAGACGGAGATGTTGAGGCCGCATACGGCGGAGAACTCCCGGACTATGGAGAACTATTTAGAACTATTGAGAGACTTGTAAATAAAGTAATAGACAAATTACTTGAACAGGACAATTGGAGGTAAATATGATAGCATTAGGAAGTGACCACGCAGGATATCCACTCAAGAAAGAGATTATTGCTCATCTTGAGGAAAGAGGATTGGAATACAAGGATTATGGCTGCTATGATGAGAATTCATGTGATTATCCGGTGTATTCTAAGGCTGCAGCAAGAGCAGTAGCAAATGGAGAATGTGAAAGAGGAATTCTTGTTTGTGGAACAGGAATAGGAATTTCAATTGCAGCTAACAAGATTAAAGGTATCAGAGCAGCAGTATGTACAGACTGCTTCACAGCTGAGGCAACAAGACTGCACAACAATGCGAACATGCTTGCACTTGGAGCAAGAGTAGTTGGCGGTGGACTTGCACTTAAGATAGTAGATACATTTCTTGATACAGAGTTCTCAAATGATGAGAGACATATCAGAAGAATTAATTTAATTGAAGAAGATTAGAATTTAATATTAAGTCGCATAACGGCAGGAAAGAGGCAAAAAATGGCAAAAGTTACAGTTATGGATCATCCACTGATTCAGCACAAAATTGGAATTATCAGAAGAACAGAAACAGGCTCAAAGGATTTTCGTGAATTAATCGGCGAAATCGCTATGCTCATGACATATGAAGCAACAAGAGATTTGCAGCTTGCAGACGTTACAATTCAGACACCAATTTGCGAGACAACAGTTAAGGAATTAAAAGGCAAGAAGCTTGCAATTGTTCCTATTTTGAGAGCAGGTCTTGGAATGGTTGATGGAATGCTTGCAATGATTCCGGCAGCAAAGGTTGGACATATTGGAATGTACAGAGACCCTGTAACAGTAGAACCTATTGAATATTACTGTAAGTTACCTGAAGACTGTAATGAGAGAGATGTATTTGTAGTAGATCCAATGCTTGCAACAGGCGGATCAGCATCAGCTGCAATAACACAGCTTAAGTCAAAGGGTGTTAATAATATAAGATTTATGTGCATTATAGCTGCTCCTGAAGGTGTGGCAAGAATGCAGAAGGATCATCCGTATATCGATATTTATATTGGTGCATTAGATGAGAAATTAAATGAGCACAGCTACATTATTCCAGGTCTTGGAGATGCAGGAGACAGAATATTCGGAACAAAATAGTACGGATAGGAGTGAAGGTTCATGAATGCAAAGAGAACAGATTATATATGCTGGGATGAATATTTTATGGGAGTTGCAATGCTTTCAGCAATGCGATCAAAGGACCCTAACACCCAGGTTGGTGCGTGTATTGTAAGTAATGAGAATAAGATACTTTCTATGGGCTATAACGGATTTCCCCTTGGGTGCTCGGATGATGAATTCCCTTGGGAGCGAGAGGGAGAACCTCTGGATAATAAGTATTTTTACTCAACACATGGCGAGTTGAATGCAATACTCAATTACAGAGGCGGAAGCCTTGAAGGCGCCAAGATATATGTTACACTTTTTCCTTGCAATGAGTGTGCTAAGGCAATAATACAGGCAGGAATTAAGACACTTGTATATGATTCTGACAAGTATGCACAGAGCGCAAGTGTTATAGCATCCAAGAGAATGTTAACAGCGGCTGGCGTGAAATTTCATAAATATGAACACACAGGCAGAGAGGTAAAGATTAATCTATGAAATATAGAAAAGAAGTATTTACCAATATGGCGTTGATAACACAGCTTGGAATCCATATGCTCACACCAATATTTGTGTGTGTGGCTGTTGGAATTATGATTGACAAGCATTTTGGAACATCGACAACGGTGTTCCTTATGATTATAGGAATATTAGCCGGAGCCAGAAATACCTACATACTTGCTATGAATGCTGCAAGTAAGGGAAACAGAAAGACGTCTGACTATATTTCACAGGAATATGACAGCAGGAAGAAAGAGGAGGACCATGAGAAGAAGTGATGAAATTACGGTATGGGAATTAATTATTGGTAATACTGTATATGGAATCATGGGAATCCTGGTGTTATTGATTTTTCCAAACCGAATATATAACGAAGTGGGATTTGTGTGGGGAGTGGCAGTGTCATGTGCCATGACTATCCACATGTATACATCACTTCAAAAGTCCATGGATATGGGTGAGACAGGTGCTCTTAAGAACACTCGAATCACATATGGAGCTAGAGTGGCAATGGTATTTATAGCATTTGCAATTCTGGCATATATTGGATGTGGAAATGTAATAACAGGAGTTATTGGTTTGTTTGCGTTGAAAGTATCGGCTTATATTCAGCCGTTTACTCATAAAATTCTAGAAAGAAAATTTACGGGAAAAGGAAGGTGAGAATGTGGAAAATGGGATTATGAACAGCTTAGCCGCTATGCCAGGTGGAATACTAAGAGCAGAAGAGAAGCAGAGCTTTATGATTGATAAATACGAAGAATTTAATTTTTTCGGATGGCAGGTGCATTTGTCAACAACACACGTCAGTCTGCTGATTGTATCGGTTATATTGATAATATTTGCAGTGATAGTCAATATTAAGCTTAGACATGCTGATCCGTCGGATACGCCGGGGACTCTTCAGAACATAGCTGAATTTATGGTTGAAGCATTGACGAACATGGTCAATGGTATTATGGGCAAAAATGCCAAAAGATTTCTTAACTATATAGTTACTTTGTTTATGTTCATACTGTTATGTAATATATCCGGTTTGTTTGGATTAAGACCGCCAACCGCTGATTATGGCGTAACATTACCGCTTGGTATTATAACATTCTGCTTGATACATTATAATGGTGTCAAGAAGAACAAAGTTAAGCATTTCACGAATTTATTCCAGCCGTTTTGGATACTATTTCCAATTAACCTTATAGGTGAGCTGGCAGTACCGTTATCTCTTTCACTTCGTCTTTTCGGTAATATTATGTCCGGAACAGTTCTGATGGGTCTTATATACGGACTTTTACCTATATTTGTAAAGATAGGTATTCCATCGGTGCTCCATATCTATTTTGATATTTTTTCCGGATGCATCCAGGCATATGTATTCTGTATGCTCACAATGGTATATGTTACTGACAAAATCGAAGACTAGGCTGGTTTAAAATTAACCGGCAGACATCAATGAGTTGCGAAAAGCAACGGAATGGAGGAAAATATGAACGTTAGTGGACAGGAATTTATTTATGCAATGTCAGCAGTAGGTGCTGGTTTAGCAGTAATCGCAGGTATCGGACCTGGTATTGGACAGGGATATGCAGCAGGACAGGCAGCAGCAGCAGTTGGACGTAATCCTGGCGCAAAGTCAGACATTACATCTACAATGTTACTTGGACAGGCTGTAGCAGAGACAACAGGTCTTTATGGTCTTGCTGTAGCTATTATCCTTATGTTCGTTAAGCCTTTCTAATATTATATATAGTGGACAATCAAACGACATTTACAATATTCCAGGAAAGGAGGCGAAACCTTGGGAAGCTTACAAATATTATTAGCTGAATCTGAGAGTTCACAGTTCTTATTTGGACTAGATCCACAGCTTATATCAGAGGCAGTAGTCCTTGCTGTAAATATATTTATTTTATTTATTATTTTATCATTCCTGCTTATCAATCCTGTTAAGAATGTAATGAAGGCAAGACAGGACAGAATTACACAGGATAGAGAATCAGCTATTAACGACAAAAATGAAGCAGCTGATTTGAAGACTCAATATGAGGCTAAGTTGAAGGATATCAACAAGGAAGCTGAAGCTATAATGAGCGATGCACGTAAGAAAGCTATGAAGAATGAAGAAAAAATCATAGCAGATGCCAAAGTAGAAGCATCAAAGATTATCGAGCGTGCTAATGCTGAAATCGAACTTGAGAAGAAGAAAGCGGCAGACAATATGAAAAATGAGATTATTGAGGTCGCAACGATTATGGCAAACAAGGTAGTAGCAGCGTCCATTGATGCGAAGACACAGGATGCCCTAATCGAGGAAACATTAAGAGAGATAGGTGATAAAACATGGCTAAGCTAGTATCCAAAACATACGGTGATGCACTGTTTGAACTTGCTATCTCAGAGGACAAGTTAGATGTTTTATTTGATGAAGCAAAAGGACTTGTAACAGTGTTTTCTGAAAATCAGGAGCTGATGAAGCTTCTTAATCACCCAAAAGTTGTAAAAGAAGAAAAGATTAAGGTGATTGAAAATATCTTCAAAGGAAAAGTGTCAGATGATATGACAGGTTTTCTTGCGTTGATAGTTAAGAAAGACAGATATAACAGTATTATTGATATTCTTAATTACTTTATTGATACAGTCAAGGAGTATAAGAACATCGGTGTTGCATACGTAACAACAGCCTGTGAGTTAACTAATTCACAGAAAAGTGAAATAGAAGCAAAGCTTAAGGGTACAACTAAATATGTTGAATTTGAAATGAATTATTTGGTTGATGCGTCACTTATTGGCGGTATGATTATCAGAATTGGTGACAGAGTTGTTGACAGCAGCATACAATCGAAGATAAATGATTTATCTAAGACTTTATATGGTATTCAGTTATCTCAGAAATAGAAAGAAGGTGGGTTAGCTCCATGAATTTAAGACCAGAAGAGATCAGCTCGGTTATCAAAGAGCAGATTAAACAATATTCAGCTGAACTGGATGTGTCTAATGTTGGCACTGTAATTCAGGTAGCGGACGGAATTGCACGTGTGCATGGCCTTGAAAAAGCAATGCAGGGTGAACTTCTTGAATTTCCTGGTGAAGTATTCGGTATGGTTATGAACCTTGAAGAGGACAACGTTGGTGCGGTATTACTTGGTGACAAGAAGAACATCAACGAAGGCGATACTGTAAAATCTACAGGAAGAGTTGTTGAAGTTCCAGTTGGCGATGCCATGATTGGACGTGTAGTTAATGCTCTTGGACAGCCTATTGATGGAAAAGGACCTATTGAGACAGACAAATTCAGACAGATTGAAAGAGTTGCCTCAGGTGTTATTTCAAGAAAGTCAGTAGACACCCCACTTCAGACAGGTATTAAGGCTATTGATGCCATGGTTCCTATCGGAAGAGGACAGAGAGAACTTATCATTGGTGACCGTCAGACAGGTAAAACTGCAATTGCCATTGATACAATTATTAATCAGAAGGACCAGAATGTTTTATGTATATATGTTGCAATTGGCCAGAAGGCTTCAACTGTAGCAACAATAGTTAAGACATTGGAAGAAAACGGAGCAATGGACTACACAACAGTTGTTGCTTCAACAGCAAGTGAGCTTGCGCCACTTCAGTACATCGCTCCATATTCCGGATGTACAATCGGTGAAGAATGGATGGAACAGGGTAAAGATGTTCTTGTTGTCTATGATGACTTGAGCAAACATGCTACGGCATACCGTACACTTTCTTTGCTCCTTCGTCGTCCACCAGGCCGTGAAGCTTACCCTGGTGATGTTTTCTATCTTCATTCAAGATTGCTTGAAAGAGCAGCAAGACTGTCAGACGAACTTGGTGGTGGATCGCTTACAGCACTTCCAATCATTGAGACACAGGCAGGTGACGTATCTGCATACATTCCAACAAATGTAATTTCTATTACAGATGGACAGATATATCTTGAGACAGAAATGTTTAACGCAGGT
>CAZBKO010000064.1:0-12910 GCA_964492545.1 uncultured Lachnospiraceae bacterium | reverse complement strand
AAATAAATTATATTGAAATCTCAGGTGAAAAGTAGTATTATATGTCAATAGGCGCATTCAGTCTAAGATTTTAGAATATGAGGATTGAGAATATACATGAAAAAGAGAAAGATGAAAAGTGTTAAGAAATTCAAAAAGAAGACCAAGATTGGCATAGTTGTCAGTGAAATAGTTGTAGCTCTTATATTGCTTATAGTAGCAACCTTTTTAATTGTTCCAAATGCCAAGATTAAGCTGATTAAGTCATTTACAAAATGTGCTCCCGGACGAGCTTTTATATCCTGCATAGGCAAGGATGATTACGTTAACAATATCCTGAACAAAGATTATGATCGTGATGATGTCAATATTAATGAAGGAGTCAAGAAGAAGGAAGGCTATACTAACATTGCTTTATTTGGCCTCGACTCCGGTACAATTACTTCTGATATGCGTGGTAACACATTTGATGCTGCCAACAGTGATGTTATGATTATTTTAAGTATCAACAATAAGACTTCTGAAGTTCGTATGGCTTCAATATATAGAGACACACTCCTCCAGATGCCAATGCAGGAAGGAGATACAGAGATCCAATATATGAAAGCTAATTACGCATACCGTGCCGGTGGTGTTAAGAATGCTGTTGATATGTTGAACCTCAACTTTGACCTTGATATTACAGATTATGCAGTAGTTAACTTTAATGGTATTTCTAATATTATTGATGCTCTTGGTGGAATTGATATAAATATTTCAGAAGATGAGATGTCATATATTAATGGATACCTAACTGAGACAAGAAAAATAACAGGACTTGATGCCCCTGACCTTACAACATACGGTCCGGTTCATCTTACAGGACTTCAGGCAACCGCCTTCTGTCGTATAAGATATTGTACATTTACCGATGAACAGGGTAACACATATCATGATGATTTTGGACGTACTGCAAGACAGAGATTTGTATTATCTAAGCTTCTTGAAAAAGCAAAGGCAGCCGGTGTTACTGAGCTTATGGATGTGGCCAATACAGTACTTAAGAACTCAACAGCCAATGGTGAAAAGATTATCGAAACCAGTCTTCCTTGGGAAACAGTACTTGACCTTATACCTGTGGCAGTAGAGGCCAACCTTAGTCAAAGCGAAGGATTCCCTGCAACTGAGAATTATACAACACAGCCAGAGGGACAGCAATACTACGGATTTCTTATTCCATATGACCTTGAACACATTGTATGCAAGGTTCATAAGTTCTTATATGACAAGGACTACACACCATCAAGTACAATTAAGTCTATAAGCAATGCAATCAGCAACGAAACTGGTTTCTTCTATGAAGAACCTGAAACAGACACTGTACAGCAGTAATTGATAGGACGTAATTTCCTATCACTCAAAAAAGCTGCAGCTTCCATTTAATATCTAATGGAAACTGCAGCTTTTTCAATGCTTTAAATGTATTCTATATAGTCTTCTTTTCAAATACTGACTTTGGCTGCTTACATATTGGACATACATAATCCTCCGGTAACTGTTCAAATGGTGTTGAACCCTCATATATATAACCACATATGCTGCACTGGTATATAACCTTAGACTCTGCACTCTCTTCCTTCTCATCAGGAATATATGTTGGTGCATTCTTAGGGCTCTTGCCCTTAACCACCTTATGGTAATATGCGTAGGTCATTGGTTCAACATTCGAATACACATCACCTTCAACAATCTCACCAATAAATATAGTATGTGTTGATGTTTCAAATGAATCCTTAAGCTCACATACCATGTATCCACATGAGTCCTTAATTACAGGAACATTTTCCACCACTTCATGTTCTACCTTCTCATACTTATCAACATCTTTTCCCGACTGAAAACCAAATGTTCCGATAAGTCCCGGATCACTTTCCTGTGATAATATAGAAACAGAAAACCTTCCCGACTTTCTAATACACTCATTTGTAAAATTATCATGGTTAATACTAACTGCTATTGTAGCTGGTGATGATGTTATCTGCATAGCGCTGTTGGCAACACATCCCGTTGCTCTGTCACCATCTAGTGTAGAAATGATATACACACCATAAGATAAATCCCTTAAAATATTATTGTTCATATAGCCTCCGTTTCTGCGAATATTCGCTTTGCAATAATAGGAATGATTACTATTATTATATCACGTTACTATAAATTGTCAACAGATATAGTACAAATGCCGCAAAGAATGTAGCATATACTACTACCATAAGCCATTTGCCTAATTTAATTTCCCTCACTATTATCTCCTGCCTTTACCAATTCAAGCATATCCTGCAATACAGGCATTATTTCTTCCTTTACCTCTTTCATGTCCTTCAAAACATTATTTGCCGTATAAATAAAATATGGTGCCGCATCTGTGACAAACTTTAGATTACGCTTATATTTATCAACAAGCACCGGTATTTTTCTTGGATCAATTGCAGCCTTTTTAAACAACACAAGCTTTATTTCATTTTTTCTGCCCAAAACATCAGTAATATATACTTTGTGTGCCATTTCCCTTACAAGTGCTACATTCATAAGGTTGTTCACAGCCTTTGGTATGTCACCAAATCTATCCATGAGCTCATCCTGCATATCGTCGTACTCTTCTTCACATGTAATTCCTGCAATTCGTTTGTAAATATTAAGCTTCTGATATTCATTTTTGATATATGATGCAGGAATGTATGCATCTTGCTCCATGTCCACTGATGTTTCGTATTCTTCCCTTTCTTCGATCTCACCCTTCATGAACATAACCGCTTCATTTAGCATTTTGCAGTATAAATCATAACCAACTGCTTCCATATGACCATGCTGTTCTGCTCCAAGTATATTGCCTGCACCTCTTATCTCCAAATCTCTCATAGCTATTTTGAATCCTGATCCAAGCTCTGTGAATTCTCTTATGGCCTGAAGTCGTTTCTCAGCAATCTCCTTAAGCATTTTGTCTCTCTTATACATCAAAAATGCATAGGCTGTTCTGTTTGATCTTCCGACTCTTCCTCGCAGCTGATATAGCTGTGACAATCCAAGATTATCAGCATCATGAATTATCATTGTATTAACATTTGATATATCAAGTCCCGTCTCAATTATGGTCGTAGCAACCAGCACATCAATTTCGCCCTCAATAAAGTCGTACATTATCTGTTCCAGCTTACGCTCGCTCATCTGTCCGTGGGCATATGCTACATTTGCATCCGGAACAAGCTTTGCAACATGAAGCGCCACCTCTTCTATATTATTTACCCTATTGTACACATAATATACCTGTCCGCCTCTTGTAAGTTCACGTGTAATGGCTTCGCGAATCATTTCATCATCATACTCCATTACATACGTCTGTATAGGCTGTCTGTCCACAGGTGGCTCCTCCAAAACGCTCATATCCCTGATTCCCACAAGACTCATGTGGAGAGTACGCGGTATAGGTGTAGCTGTTAGTGTGAGAACATCAATATTTGACTTAAGCTGTTTAATTTTTTCCTTGTGTGCCACACCAAATCTTTGTTCCTCATCCACTATCAAAAGCCCAAGGTTCTTATACTGTATATCCTTCGATAAAACTCTGTGAGTACCAATAAGAATGTCAACCTCTCCTGATTTTACCGCTGCTATTGTTTTCTTCTGCTGTGCAGGTGTCCTGAACCTTGAGAGCATATCAACACGTGCTGGGAAATCCTTCATTCTCTGTGAAAATGTATTGTAATGCTGTTGTGCAAGAATTGTTGTAGGCACAAGAAATACCACCTGTTTGCCCGACTGAACCGCCTTGAATGCTGCTCTTATGGCTACCTCTGTCTTGCCATATCCAACATCACCGCAAATAAGACGATCCATAATCTTGGCACTTTCCATATCCTTTTTGGTATCCTCTATGGCTGTAAGCTGATCATCAGTCTCCTCATATGGAAACATTTCCTCAAATTCAGTCTGCCATATGGTATCCGGTGTAAACTGATATCCCTGCTTTGCCTGTCTCACTGCATACAGCTTAACAAGGTCCGCAGCCATATCCTTTACAGCTCCCTTAACTCTGCTCTTAGTGTTGCTCCACTCTTTGGTTCCAAGCTTATTTAGCTTTGGTTTTTTCGCATCTGCACCTGCATATTTCTGAATCATATCCAGCTGTGTAGCCAAAATATACAGATTGCCTCCGGCGGCATATTCTATTTTAATGTAATCCTTGGCAACCTTATCAACCTCAATTTTTTCAATACCACGATATACACCAAGGCCATGATTTTCGTGGACAACATAGTCGCCAATATTCAAGTCCGAGAAGCTCTGTATCTGGTTCCCGGAATACTTTTTCTTCTTGCGTTTTTTCTTAATCGCACCAAAAATATCATTTTGTGATATAACAGCAAACTTTATTGAAGGATATTCAAAGCCCTTATGAGCATTTCCTGAGGTTATCATTATTTCACCATCAGCCAGCTCCCTTTGTGTATCCTCCGAATAATATGTCTCTATATTATACCCGCGAATGTCCTCAACCATTCGCTGACCCCTTGTTTTGCTTCCGGCAAGTATGATAACCTTATATCCCTTTTTCTTATATACCTCAAGATCCTTAATTAACAGGTCAAAGTTGTTGTTATAGGGATTAATATTTTTCTGAGAAATACTGTATTTCTCACTGACCTTAAACATTTCAACCTTTTGGTCTAAAACATTCATAATCATAGTCTGCTTTGTTGAAAGCTGTGCAAATATATGTGCCGCCGGTGTAAATACCTGTGCCTGCCCAGGAAGCATATATCCATTCTCAATTCTATGAATCATGCTCTCGCCAAGCTCTTTCTCTATTGCCTTACATCTCTCATCTATTCTGTTTGGTTCATCCACCACAAACAAAGTATCTGCTTCATCAAAATACTCAAGAAAAGATACTGTATCAGCACAAAAATATTTAATATATGCGTCTATTCCTCCATTGGCACCCAAATAGCCTATCTGTTCCTTAAGCTCTTCAATGGTTTTTTTGATTCTGTGAGCCTGCTCCGTTTTCATCTGTCCACGAAGAGTTTCGTAATATTTTCCGGTATCCTCCTGAATTCTTTCAAGTCCTTCATCAATCTGATTCTTTGTCAAAATATACTCTGTTGCCGGATAAATAGATACCTCCTGCATATTTTCTATGGATCTCTGGCTTTCCACATCAAATGACTTAATTGAGTCGATCTCGTCATCCCACAAATCTATTCTAATAGGTGCGTCCTCAGTTAATGGAAAAATATCAATAATGTTTCCTCTTACTGCATATTGCCCTCCGCCATCAACCTGAGATATTCTCTCATATCCCAGTGTTACAAGATCATTTGTAAATTTCACTGTGTCCACAATATCTCCAACCTTAAATGTCATAACATGATTGGAAATATATGATATAGGCATAACCTGATCCATCAGACCATCAATAGTAGTGACTACTGTGATGCCCTGATTCTCAACAATTCCTTTTATTACACGCTGTCTCTGTTCTACCAGCAGATTACCATGTATATCTGCCTGAAAAAATATAAAATCCTTCGCCGGATAATACATAACATTTCTGTCATACAGCTTGTAGTCATCAATAATATCCTTGGCTTTCTGTTCGCTGAACGTTATTATGACCTTATTTTTAAAATTACTGCCAACCTCATGTGCAAAATGTATCTGACCTGAATCAATAAGTCCATTTACCTGAACAACCTTGTTCTTCCTGCGTTTTGATTCAAATACATCTGCAATATCCAAGTACTCCTTCATGGCCAAAAGCGGTGCATTAAACACTTTCATATATACCTTCCATTCTAAAGCATTTTCACTAATTAAACATATTAGAAGCTTTATCTATCCCATCAGCTATCATCACTTCAACAGCATTCGCCGCCCTGTCCACAGAATCTTCCATGATAATCTTATCATCCTTACTAAAGTGTCCAAGCACATAATCTGCCAGGTCCATTCTTGGTGGCTTATTACCAACTCCCACCTTGACACGCTTAAATACATCACTTCCCGTGTGGGCTATTATACTCTTAATTCCATTATGTCCACCGGCACTTCCCTTGGCGCGTATTCTCATTTTACCAACATCAAGACTTATATCATCATAAATAACAATGAGTTCTGTTGTTGTATCAATCTTATAGAAATCCATAAGCTCTCTAACTGACTCGCCGCTTAAGTTCATAAATGTCTGTGGCTTTGCCAAAATAACCTTTTCAGAGCCAATTACGCCCTTTCCAATAAGTGCTTTATGCTTCTTAGTGTCAACACTGATTCCAAGTCTGCCCGCAAGCCTGTCAATCGTGTCAAATCCTATATTATGTCTTGTACCTGCATACTGTGCTGTAGGATTTCCTAGTCCAACTATTACATACATATTATAATCGTTCCTTCCAATATTTATTATTATATTCTATATCATACATAATTCTATTTCAAGACTTCTTGACTTATAAAATTAAGCATAAACTGCCTTCCCCATTGCGTGTTTTATATTTATAGAAGAACAAAGTGGACAAGTCCACTTCAACTCCCTAGAGCGTTTTTTAATGATAGGACGCAATCTCCTATCATCAAAAAAAGAGCTGGCACTTCATGCCAGCTCCTGTATGTTCTAAATATTATAATGATAAATCTGTATCATCACTTTCGATTGCATTGTCCTTAACATCGCTAGGTACTTCAATCTTATCTGTCTTATCATATTCAGCTGTAATTGTGAAATCACATTTGTCGAGCTTAAGTGTCATTCCGCTTGCTGAATCATCTGCTGATACGTCAGCTGTTAAAGAAATCTTAACTGGAAGATTAGTCTTAACATCAACATACATCTTAACTTCAACCTTTAATTCACCAAACATTGCTAACTGTGCTGCATATTCTGACATTCCTGGGATAGAATCAAGTGCACTCTTATCTACTGAAACAACCATTTCATAGCACTCTTTGCCTTCTGCTTCAACTGTCTTGCCTGTGATAGATGGCTTTAACTCAGCTGGAATATCCTCTGTGTTGCCTTCTTCAATATCATCTGCATCTACACCATACTCTGATAAGATATCATCAAAGCTTGACATGAACTCTTCTAATGTTGTCTCGCCCTTGTACCAATCTCCACCATCAACTGAACCATATGCTGTTGCGCTAGTATCATCTGTTACCACATACATTTCACCCTTATTAGAGTCTGATGTATCTTCGCCGCCGCCTTTAACTGAAAAGCTGTATTCACCTTTTGCATGAACTGCTGGTGTTCCAACAACTATTGAAGCTTCACCACTGGCATCTGCCTTAACTGATGCTGTCTCTCCACCGTATGACATTCCCATATCAAATGCTAAATCTGCATCGATATCTACTGACTTAACGTTCTTATAAGCTTCTGAAACTTTTTCACTTAACTCATCAGCTGTAATTGTTACCTTTGTTCCTGCGCTTGCGCTTGACTTGCTTCCACATGCTGCTAAAGATACAGCCATTGTTAATGCAAGAGCTACGCTTAAAATTCTCTTTTTCATTTTCTAAATCCTCCTAATTAATGTTGCCTCTGACTTATCCTATTCAGAATATCATCAAAATGTGCATTTGTCAAATTGAATTATATCCTATCATTTTATGTATCGAAAGTTATTATTTTGCACGATATGGTTAGTTTATGTATATATTATTGAACTTTAGTTATTTTCTCACATGTCGAGTATCATGCTCGTTGTAAACATAACAGGTGCCATGCAAATAATATATTATCTGTATGGCACCTGTCATTTAATTATATAGTTATATTTCTTCCACGTCATCCATAAGCATTGTCTGCTCATATTTTTCAAGGATAAGCTTTTGAATCTTCTCTCTTGTATCTGAGTTGATAGGATGAGCTATATCCCTGTATTCACCATCCATTGCTCTGCGGCTTGGCATCGCAATAAACAAACCCTTTTCTCCATCTATTACCTTAATATCATGAACCACAAATTCATCATCTAATGTAATAGAAACAACTGCTTTCATTTTGCCTTCTTTTGAAACTTTCCTTACTCTAACGTCTGTAATCTCCATATGTAAAGTCCCCTTCCCAAGTCACTATAAGCCATATCGTTCATTCTTCTCCACTACAACCTTAATCTCTCCATTACTTCCGATATGAGTTGTATTTGCACGAATGGTATCTCTGCTTTCAACTATGCAGTTCTCAATATATGTATTATCTCCAATATACACATCATTAAGAATTATCGAGTTCTTAATTGTACAATTGTTGCCGATGTATGCCTTCTTAAACAATACTGAATTCTCAACAGTACCATTAATAATACAACCGCTGCTTATTATGCTGTTCTTCACAACTGCACCCGGATTGTACTTAGCTGGTGGGAAATCATCAACCTTCGAATATACATCCGGATATTGCTTGAAGAAATAATCTCTAATACTTGGCTTAAGGAAATCCATATTAGTTTTAAAATAAGACTCAACCGAAGCAATATTACTCCAATATGTGTTCATCTTATATCCATAAATTCTCTTAAGATTCTTGTATCTGATAAGTATATCTGTTACGAAATCATATCTGTCTTCTGAGGCACATTTCTCAATCAATTCAATCAATAATCTTCTTCTGATTACATAAATACCCGTTGAAACTGTGCTGGATGTAGATATCATTGGCTTCTCTTCAAAATCAACAATTCTTGAATCCTCATTCATTCTTACAAGACCAAATCTGCTTACATCTGAGCCCTCTGGGAAATCCTTTACTACAACTGTTATATCTGCCTTCTTCTCAATATGATATTCAAGAACCTTATTGTAATCAAGCTTGTATACACCATCACCTGATGCTATAACAACATATGGCTCATGACTGTTCTTTAAAAACTTAAGATTCTGATAAATTGAATCTGCTGTACCCCTGTACCAAAATCCATTATCTGCAGTTATAGAAGGAGTAAATACAAATAATCCTCCCTGCTTTCTACCAAAATCCCACCACTTAGATGAGCTTAAATGCTCATTAAGGGATAATGCGTTATACTGAGTAAATACAGCAACCTTCTGAATATGCGAATTAGACATATTACTTAATGCAAAGTCGATACTTCTGTAACTACCTGCAATAGGCATAGCTGCTATGGCTCTTTTGTAAGAAAGTTCCCTCATCTTGTTGCTGTTACCGCCTGCTAAAATAATACCAATTGCTCTCATTACCTGTCACCTGCCTTAATTATGTATTCGCCACTTTCAAGGGCACCATTAGGATAATCTTCTGAAGTTGTAAGACCTGCTATTGCAATATTCTTTCCAATCTTAACCTTGTTAGGAATTACGGAATGTTCACCAATCGTAGTGAGACCTCCATTATAAATGCGGCTATCCAGCTTACTCTCTGCCTCTTCGCCAACACCTATCTCAACATCATCACCAACCTCAACATTCTCTGCAATAATTGACTTATCGACAATTGTATTCTTACCGATTACAGTGTCGTTCATAATAATCGAATCTCTTATTACCGCACCTTCATCAATGGTGACGCCCGAACCAATTACTGAATTATACACTTCACCATATACCTCTGTTCCCTCGCCAATAATACTTCTCTCAACCTTGGCGTACTCTGAAATATACTGTGGTGGTAAAGTATCACTCTTCGTGTAAATTCTCCAGAATTCTTCGTATAAATTAAATACAGGAATGATGTTAATAAGCTCCATATTAGCTTCCCAGTATGATGTAAGAGTTCCTACATCCTTCCAATATCCGTTGTACTCATAAGCAAATATTCTATCTCCCTTGCTATGAACATAAGGTATAATATGCTTACCAAAATCACAATTACTCTGGTTAGACATCTTAATCAAAGCTTCCTTAAGAACCTTCCAATTAAATATGTAAATACCCATCGATGCAAGATTACCTCTTGGGTTCTCCGGCTTCTCCTCAAATTCTGTAATTCTATTATCATCATCTGTAAGTACTATTCCAAAACGGCTTGCCTCCTCATATGGCACAGGCATTGTGGCTATAGTCACATCTGCATTGTTAGCCTTATGAAAATCGAGCATAACCTCGTAGTCCATTTTATAAATATGGTCACCTGATAAAATTAGTACATATTCAGGATTGTATGTATCCATATAATCCAGGTTCTGATATATTGCGTTAGCAGTTCCTGTATACCATTCACTGCTTGTGCTCTTCTCGTATGGCGGAAGAACTGTTACGCCACCAATATTTCTGTCCAAATCCCATGGAATACCTATTCCAATATGCGCATTTAATCTGAGTGGTTGATACTGTGTAAGGACACCAACTGTGTCTACACCTGAGTTAATACAATTGCTAAGAGGAAAATCAATTATTCTGTACTTACCGCCAAACGAAACTGCCGGCTTGGCAACCTTAGATGTAAGCACACCTAATCTGCTTCCTTGTCCTCCTGCCAATAACATGGCAATCATTTCTTTCTTAATCACGCTATCACCTCGCTGTTCTTAATTCTAGTAAAATCCGAAAAGTCAGATCCATGATAATAGTTACATATACAACGTTATTATATTGTTAAATAATTATACCATAAAATCTTGCTATAGTGAACTAAATTTTGTTCAAAACAGCACCCTTTTTTATTAAAATTACACAATTTTTACGCAATTTAACCTATAATATATATATGAGGGAAATAAAAAAATTTAGAACATAATTATGTTGGCTTTTTCTTATAATTTGATATAATGTAAATATAAACACATATATGGAAAGGCATGGTCTTATAAAATGTATGAAATAAATTTTAATCAAAAGCAGCATATCCACTTTACAGGTATCGGTGGCATAAGTATGAGCGGTCTGGCAGAGATTCTTCTTAACGAAGGATTTACAATTTCCGGCTCTGACACAAAGGAATCCAAGCTAACCAAACACTTAGTAAAGCTTGGTGCAACTATTTCTTATGAGCAGACTGCGACTAATATTCATAACAATATTGATGTATTAGTATACACAGCTGCTGTTAAGTCTGATAATCCGGAGCTTGTTGCTGCATCACATAAAGGCATTCCAACTCTGACTCGTGCTCAGCTCCTCGGACAGATGATGAAGAACTACAAGACTTCTATCGCAGTTTCAGGAACGCATGGCAAGACAACAACTACATCTATGATTTCACAGATTCTCATTCAGGATAACGTTGACCCTACTATTTTAGTTGGCGGTATTATGAAGTCAATTGGAGGCAACACCCGAATAGGCAAATCCGATTTAATGATAACTGAAGCCTGTGAATACACCAACAGCTTTTTGTCCTTCTTCCCTACAATGGAGGTTATTTTGAATGTCTGTGCAGACCATCTTGATTTCTTCAAGGATCTTGATGATATCAGACACAGTTTTAGAGAATACACAAGATTACTTCCAGATGATGGAATCCTCATAATCAATGGTGACATAGATAATCTTTCTTATTTTACTGATGGACTACAGTGCAAAATCATCACATTTGGTTCAGATGACAACAGTACCTTCAGCTGTGCAAATATTACATACAATCCATTTGCATGTGCCTCTTTTGATGTTATTTCAAATGGCAAGAATCTTGGAAATGTAACTCTCAAGGTACCGGGTCTTCACAACGTACACAACGCTCTTGCTGCCATCGCTGCATGTATAGAGCTTGGAATATCTTTTGATACAATTAAAGCCGGTCTTACCATATACACAGGTACCGACCGTCGTTTCCAATACAAAGGTGTCATTAACGGAGCAACAGTAATTGATGACTATGCGCACCATCCTGATGAGATTAAGGCTACTCTTACAACAGCTAAGAATTATCCTCATAACCATACATGGTGTATATTCCAGCCTCACACCTACACAAGAACCAAAGCTTTTATGAAGGATTTTGCAACTGCATTATCTCTTGCAGATCATGTAATCCTTGCACCAATATACGCCGCACGTGAGACAGATAATCTTGGAATAAGCTCCAAAACATTGCTTGAGGAGATTAAGGCTCTTGGAACAGATGCGTACTATTTTGACACATTTGAAGAAATTGAAGCATTTGTCAAAAAAAATGTAATCAACGATGACTTGTTGATAACTATGGGTGCCGGAGATGTTGTATTAATCGGCGAAAACCTAGTTACAATTTAGTTTATCCACATTATCCACATTTTGTATGTTGAAATCTCAACTTTACAGATGTGGATTTTCTTTTACATAAATTTTACTTTCATTGCAATAAATATGTGCCTTAATGAAACTTGAATTATTTATATCCACATTATCCACATTATCCACAAGTGGTAAAAACCCAGTATTTACAATGGTTTGCAAAAAATTAAGTGTTCTATTTTCTATATATGTGTGCTATAATGTGTTTACTCAAAAAGAGAAAGGTACGTATAGACATATGGGCAAAATAACTTTAACATCCAATCAATCATCAGGAGCAACTACTGTGTCTAATATTTTTTTAGACAAGTATATGCCCTCTGCTAATGGTGAATTTATTAAGATATATTTATATTTATTGAGATCAGCAGGTGTAGATAACTCTGATTTATCTATATGTAAGATTGCTGACATTTTCAATCAGACAGAAAAGGATGTTACCAGAGCCCTTAAGTACTGGGAACAGGTCGGTCTCATTTCATTATGTTTTGATGAAGCTAAGGCGATTTCAGGAATAAGCCTGTGCGATTTTGAGACTCATAATGCCCATAAGGCATCACCATCTAATTCTTTTATTAGTGAAGAGACTTCAGCCACTGAAGAAACCGAAGTAATTGTACTGGAAGAGTACGAAATTAAGGCTGCTTTTGAGCCTAAGAAGAAGCATACATATTCCTCATCTGAGAGCGCAGCTCTTCAGGAGAAGGAAGAGGTTCAGCAGCTTTTA
>CAZBKO010000063.1:0-13060 GCA_964492545.1 uncultured Lachnospiraceae bacterium | reverse complement strand
TTTACATAACCAAAATATCCTATTCTATTTGCCAACTATAATTTTACACTAACCACAACAATGTTCTTAACCGACCCTGTACTGTAAACAGTTTTCCCCGAAACCTTCTTATATGCCACTACCCTAAAATAATATCTTTTTCCTTTTTTTAGTGACGACTTGCTGTAGCTTGTTTTTGAGGATGATAATGTTTTAAGCTTCTTGTATTTTCCTCCGGCAGAGGTCTTGTAATACACAACATACCCTGTTGCTCCGGATACTTTTCCCCATTTCACCTTAACTTTGCGCTTAGATGTGGATAACTTTACTTTTGGCGCATTCGTTTGTGTACAAACAGTAATCACCTTTGAATTGGCACCATAATATCTTGTTGTGCCAACTTTCTTATATGCCTTAACATAAAATTTGTATGTTCTTCCGGCACTTACATTTTTATTCGTATATTTAACTGTATTACCGCTGGTGATATTTGCCACATATTCATATTTTTTCTTAGTGGAATTGTACTTATACACCTGATATCCACTGACACCGCCTGATGCCTTGTTCCATTTAATAGTGACAGACGACCTTGTCTTCCCGGCTGACGAAATGCCACTAATGCCTGTAGGTAAAATTGTAAATTTAATGGTCTTTGTTCCCGTATTTCTTCCAATACCTGTAATTACAACACTGGCTATTCCAGCATTCTTATTATTTGAATATGAAACCGTGTAATCCTTACCCATCACAAGGGTTTTTCCGTTATATTTAACAGAAGCTGAAGGTTTTATCACTTTGCCGGTGTATACATATTTATTCTTAGAAATCGATACCGATGTCTTACTCATATCCACGGACATTGATGCCGAATTAACGTAGATCGATGTAGAACCACCATTTACATAAAATGTTCCATATCCCTGTGATGTAATTGTTACAGTTGATATTCTGTTTCCTGTAATATCCTTCCACACCTCACCTGCATGGCTCCTGCCAACATACATAGTTTTCGAGCCGCCCGGTCCATCTGTGATAATTGAAGCGAGGCCTGAACCTTCATGAGCAGTATCGCCCTCTCTTGTCCATCCAATTATGTTTTCATTATCAAGATAATCATGCTGTGTACCATATGCATAATACTGTCTTGCCTTCATTATCCGATCAATTTCAGTTTTAAATGTCTTTCCATTTTTATCATTTCCGGTACCATAATAATCCCCATAAAATACACATGGGTATCCACCTTCTCTTGTTAGTATTATTGTGTATGCCAATGGTTTGAACCAGTCAAGAATTTCTGACTGGAGCGACTGGCCATTCTGTGTGTCATGATTATCAGCAAATGTAACAGCCAATACAGGATTGGCTTCCACAAGTGTTCCCTTAAACATATTTCTCATGTCATATCCACTGTTTCCTGTGGATGCAGCATACATGTGGTTGTGCAAAGGTACATCAAACAATGATGTGGTTCCACCTGTCTCTGAAATATAAGCATTTAACTTGCTTATGTCACCAGACCAATATTCGCCTACAGAAAACAACTCTTTTCCTGTACTTTTTCTTAGAGTTGTTAGCCAGTCCTTGAAAAACGAAAATTTAATATGCTTTACTGCATCAAGTCTGAATCCATCAAGGTTTGCCGTATCCACATACCATTTTCCCCAGCTTTTAAGTTCATTGACAACACTTGTATTGTCGAAATCGATGTCAGCATACATAAGATAGTCATAGTTAGAATTTTCACTATCAACAATCCAATCCCAGTTCTTATTTGCAAATCTAAAAACTGCACTATCACCTGTATTCTGGTCGTAATCTACACCATCAAAGCATGATGCATCCCACTTAAATGATGAGTATTTATTATTTCTTGCAGAAAAATTGAACTTTGTCCACGCCTTAATACTTATTGTACTGCTGTACACATTATTTCTATTATCCCCACTCACCTTAACTGCATTAACATTTTCAGTAGTATCTGCAGCTGACTTGTGGTCTAAAACTATATCCGCATATGCCTGAATACCGTTTTTATGTAAGGATGAAATAGCGTTTAAATACTGCGTTCTTGTGCCGTACTTGGTTCTTATTGTACCCTTCTGATTAAATTCACCGAGATCGTATAAATCATATGGTCCATAACCAACATCCTGAGATGACGTGCCTTTGTATGCAGGCGGCATCCACACTGCAGTAAAACCACTGTCTGCAAGGTTTCCCGCATCCTTTGATAAATCGCTCCACAGCGTTCCATCGCTTGGTAAATACCATTCAAAATACTGAAACATAGTTCCATTGTCACTTGTCTCTTCACTTTGGGCTGCCTTTACTCCATTGTTATTCACTCCGGCAATGATTGTGCACAACAAAATACATATTACTAAAATAAGGCGTTTTCTAATTTTCTTCATAATTTCCTTTCTACATAGTTATCTACGTTTTTTGTTCACTTTGTTAATAAGCTTTACTGCATAATGGCCAACTGCCACATACACTCCCGAAATTAATATATAATCCAGATACAGGTTGCCCACATAATCCTTCTTCTCCTCCTGTACATTCTTCTTGGAGTCACCATAATAAGTGAATTTGTCGCCTAAATTTCTGTTACCATAGGCATTTATTCCAAAAAAGATTACCATAACAACAATAATTCTAAGTATTATTCTTCGTGCCTTGCTTTCGTTTTTAACATTAAAGGCTTTTCTTAAGCTGTTCATAACCATCTGCCAGTGCATGCCTATCCACACAGATATCAGCAAATATCCGGCATATGCTCCGAACTTATGTACAAATGCACATTTATCCATGCCGTCTCCGGCAGCAAAAAGTATAACAGATGTTACTATCATTACTGCAATATCGATTAAGATGAAGAAATCCACAAGCAGCCAC
Source organism: uncultured Lachnospiraceae bacterium (assembly GCA_964492545.1). Classification (GTDB taxonomy): domain Bacteria; phylum Bacillota; class Clostridia; order Lachnospirales; family Lachnospiraceae; genus RGIG1934. The sequence continues at coordinate 10,180 of CAZBKO010000063.1, read as the reverse complement.
AATACATTTAGAAGGTTATTCCCACTGTTAACAAGTATTGTTTTTAGATTCATAAACCATTTATAGTTGGAAATCAATATAAGTGCTACAATCGCAAAAAATGATATTCCAATAAGCTTATGATTGTATTCTCCTGTAATTGAAATTCCCATAAGCATGATGTATAAAAACATCATTATCCCCATTAAAGTATATTTTATTTTTCTCATTATGTTACCTTTCACTAAAAAATTATTTTTCCCTGGAGCCAAATAACACCCTTAAATCTTCTTCCCGCTATGGGCTCTCCCAACAAATCCTCACTGTTTATTACAATTGTAAGCTCCATATCGTTACATTCAACTCGCATAATGTATATCTTATCACCGGTCAGTGTATTTTTTCGAGTTAAAATATCAACAATTGTACCTATTAATGTGTATCGGTCACACTGTATACCGTATGGCATAAAGCTCGAATCCACAATTGAAAATACATCTTCCTTCTGAATTCTGCGATTTATCATTGTATATGTATCAAGGTCTTCTATTGTAAGACTTTCCATCGCATCTTCGTCACCCTGTCTCGCAGCAAACAACAGCTGATTTCTATTTTTCAACGAAACCTTTTTCTTACGTATCTCTTTTTCTGATTTGCTTACTGGAAATAATACTTTTCCATCACATGATAAACCAACAAAATTAGCTACGCAGTTTCTGGATAATGGCATTTTATTGGCAATTCTTTTCCTGTATTCAAAGGAATTCTGCATATGGAATATAAGCGATACTCCAAGTCTCATATCCTCGCATACGCCCTTATAACTGTCACCATCTATCTGCTTTTCAACAGATACCTCCTCAAGCTCACCTACTCCTTCCACATCCACATACGGAAAATAATAATCTATCTCAAATCTTCCATCTGCTTCCTGAGTTCCCCAAAACTTTATACCCATACCATCACCAATTTCTGATGTGATTTCCACATATGTGGTGTCTCCATCCACAAGTGTATCAACCACCGTTGAATCTATAGTCAGCATTTCATAAAGTTTTCGTACCTGATTCTTTGATTTATATTCTCCAAGCCCAACAGCTTTCAAATAACTGTGCATTCATCCATCCATTCTGAAGCTCTATAATAGTACTTCTTGTTATTACTTATTTGTTTCTACTTATGTAATAATATAATACCAGCCTCAATTTTACAACCTGTAATTCTATTGACACCCCAATTTTTAAGTGATATGCTTTCTTTATTATTGTAGAAAAAGGTGAAATCATGGCATTAAAAGATATTATTTTGCAAACTCTTGAAACACATTCAGACTCATATATTTCAGGGCAACAGATTGCTGACGAAACAGGTGTATCTCGCACTGCTATTTGGAAGGCAATCAACGCATTACGAAATGAGGGTTACACCATAACCTCCGTTACCAACAAAGGCTATCAGCTTGCACCAGGCAACAATATTATATCAGCTGAAGGAATTTCTCCTTTTCTTATAAGTGAGTTATCCAATGCAAATATAATAGTTCACAAGACAATTGGTTCAACCAACGCCGAGGCCAAGCAGCTTGCGTTATCTGGCTCACCACAATTTACTGTTGTCATTTCGGAAGAGCAGACTAATGGCCGTGGACGTCTTGGAAGAAGCTTTTATTCTCCATCAGGCTCCGGTATATATATGTCCATTATTTTGAAACCGGAAATGGATATTGAATCGGCAACTCTAATCACAACTGCCACTTCTGTTGCCGTCTGTAAAGGTATAGAAGAAACTACCAAAGCTTCACCATCAATCAAATGGATTAACGATATTTATATTAACGACAGAAAAATATGTGGAATCTTAACTGAAGCAATTTCTAATTTTGAAACAGGTATGATAGAAAGTATAATCCTTGGAATTGGTATAAATGTCTCAACCAAAATAAACGATTTTCCTGACAATATCAAGGATACTGCCGGTTCTATTTCAGACATGGAGAATATTAGCCGTAACAGGCTGATAGCCAACATCCTGAATAATTTTTATAGTATTTATACAAAATTAGAGCCAGGTTCATATATAGATGATTACAAATCCAGGTTTATGTTAATAAACAAGCCTATATACTATATAAAAAATGATACAAAATATTATGCAACTGCAATTGATATAACTCCAACCGGTGGTCTTATGGTAAAAAAAGATGATAACTCAATTGAGACCTTAACATCAGGGGAAGTATCAGTCCGAATAATCAAATAGTTATTCTACCAAAAGAGGATGTGCTCAAAAGCACATCCTCTAAATATATCCAGCCTATCAGCTAAGATAAATCTTATTCATATTCTACAACATCAATCCATTTACTAATTAATTCCTGTTCTTCCGGAATATGCTTTGTAAGTCTTGCTGCTGCTACTACTGGAAGCCATCTCTGTACATATGTCTTATCTGTCTTACTCTTCTCACAGAACTTGTTCATGTACATATCTGCTATATCTGGCATATATAAACATAACCATAAATATGTTCTTGCAACATCAGCACTTGCATTACCTCTCGTTGCATGATTCCAGTCAATAATATATGGCTTTCCACCTGATATAATAATATTCTGTGGATTGAAATCACCATGACATAATTTCTTGTGCTTAGGTGCACTGTCAAGTCTTGTAAGAAGCTCATACTTCTTAGTCTCCTCAATATCAAGACTGTCAATTCTGCTATATAACTTATCTTTTAATTTGCCAAGCATTGGGCACTTCTTAGAGTGCATATCCAGCTGAATGTCAACCATCTGGTCTACATATTTCTCCATGTTAGCAGGATCTTCCTTCATGCTGTCTGCAAGTGTCTTTCCATCTATGTAATCCATAGCAATTGCCCACTTACCATCAATAACTGTTACTTCCTTAACATTAGGAATATTGATTCCTGTCTCCTCGACTCTGGCTGCAATTAAAGCTTCACTTAAAACATCTGCCTTTGGATAATCATTTCCAAATACCTTAACTGCTAAATCACCGCTTCTGTACACTTCATTATTAGAACCTTTTGCAATCAATTTTTCAAGTTTCATAACCATCTAGCTCCTTTCTAATGACATCTCCAAATGATGTAATGGAGATATATATGTCCGCCTGTTGTATGATTAATATTATACAACTTTTTTGGTATATTGTACAGTATTTTAACAAATTTAGTATTATTTTTATACAGTATCCACAATAAATACATTCAAACTCTTTAGAAGGTCCTTGGTATAAGGACATTGCAGATTATTCCCATTTTTGTCTGAAATAATTCTCAGAACAGGTCTGTTTGTGAAGTCTTCATTTTGACTGATGACCACTCCTATTTCATTTTCATTTGTTCTAACCTTTGTGCCAATCGGATACATAGCAACCATACTCAGCAAAATATCTGACATCTCTTTTTCAAATAATTTACCTCTATTTATACGAATAAATTCTGCAACTTCATGAAGCTCACTTTTACTATAGCCAATTCCGGTAAGCATTCTATCAAAATTATCGCACAGGTTTACTATTTTTATTGCATCATTTATTGCACTATCCTTAAGCCCAAATGGATATCCACTCCCGTCTAAGTATTCATGATGATACAAAATTATATTTTTCGAGAGCTCTGAAATCCAAATTTCATGTTTCACAGCTTCATATCCATATATAACATGTTTCTTGTATTCTTCCTGCTGTAACTCATCCAAACGATTAACCTGAACATTTTCATAGGGAACAGTTATATATCTAAGGCCTATATCATGTAAAATACTGCCTTTAGCTATATGATTAATCACTTTTTTAGGCATTTTCATTCGAATGGCAATTAAAGTTGATAATGAACATACATTCACAGAATGTCCATACATATCATTGCTTTCCTGCCTAATATTTGCTATATTTTCTATTACTTTATCTTCAGAAATAATGTCTTCAATTATTTTTTCTGCAACATCGCACAATTCAATCAAATCTGATGAATGCTTGTATACGTGCTGTTCAAGAAGCTTTTTTACCGTTTTCTTCGTATCGGTCTTGACTTCCTTTTTTATCTGTCTTCCCTCTGGTGAATCAAAATCAATTCCATCCTCTATTTTCACCATCTCTATACCTAACGCAATAAGTCTGTCTGTATATTCCTTCTTCAAAACAGTGCCCTTTGCAATTAAAATATTACCTGTAGATGAACTAAAGATATCTGCTGCAAGCCTTTGTTTACCGTTAATTTCCCTTACATTTATTATTTTCATATAGCCCACTCTCGCCTTTAATCAACTAATTTACCGACATTAATTGCTTTATCCAATGCAATCTGCTCTTCATCTCCAAGAGCTATAAATGACTCTCCCTTGATTATTTCTTTAATATATGTATAGCATCCCTCTCTGCTATGCATAGCATTGATAATATATCCATTATCCTCTTTGTCAAGCATGCACAATGCAAAGCTCAATTTACCACCCATTTCACTGAATGCATCATATTTAACAATACCCACTTTTTGATATACTTTAGTTAAATTTTCCTTTATCTCCTGAATCTGTGTATTCTTAACTCTGTCTGCCACTACTAATCTGTCTATTTCATCAAATCTCTTGTAAATAACGTCCTCAAGAGTTTCTGCGTCTTTACCTTTTAGAAACTTATTATATTTTGCATATAATTCATTTAATTTCTTATTTGTCATAATTATGTATACCAATAATCCGATACACACTACCAATAACCCGATGATAAAATATGCCGGGTCAACTGTATTTATTCCAATTTTTTCAAATAAACTGCTATTCATTTGTATTTCCTCCTAATCTAAGATATGCTCATAATCATGTCATATATTCTTTCAAGTTCAGCATCTGAGTAATATTCTATCTCTATTTTACCCTTGCCATTTGCTCTATAATTAAGCTTAACCTTGCTGCCCATTTTATCTTTTATCTTTTCTTCAATATCCTTGTATACGAATTCATTTTTTATTTCTTTTTGCTCATTTTTCTTTTTGGGATTAGTAATCGACTTAACAAGTTTTTCAGTCTCTCTAACACTCAATTTTTCATCAAATATTCTATTAGCCAATTCGATTTGAGTTTTCGCATCCTCAACACCCAATAACGCGCGTGCATGTCCACTGGATATCATATCTTCAACAAGCATTCTTTGTACTTCATCACACAATTTCAATAATCTCATGGAATTTGTTATTGCAACTCTGCTTTTTGATACTCTCTGCGCAACTTCATCCTGCTTCAACTGATACTCATCAATCAAATTTTTATAAGCCATAGCTTCTTCAATTGGATTTAAGTCCTCTCTCTGAATATTTTCAATCAGGGCAATTTCCATAATTTCCTGATCACTGTAATCCTTTATTACAACAGGAACTTCTTTTACTCCTGCTATCTTAGCAGCTCTCCATCTTCTTTCACCAGCTATTATTTCAAAATAATCTTTTCTCTTTTGAACAACGATTGGTTGAATAATACCAAATTCTTTAATACTGTCAGCCAGTTCTACCAGCGCATCTTCATCAAAATTCTTTCTTGGCTGATTCCTGTTTGGTTCTATTTGAGAAAGCTTTAAAATTGTTTCTCCATTATTGGTTTCATTTTTTGTGATACTCATCATATCTGATTCTGGTATAAGAGAATCTAATCCCTTACCTAATCCCGATTTTTTTGCTCTTGCCATTACTTTTTATCCTTTCTTTTTAACAACTTCTTCTTTTCTGGTTTTTTGTTCCAATCTGCCTTGGTTGCATCTGTTTCCATATCAAACTCTACATCTGTTCCACTATATACAACTTCCTTAGCAAGCATTCTATAACTCTCAGCTCCCACTGATTTATTATCATAAATATTGATAGGCAGTCCATGGCTTGGTGCTTCTGCCAACCTTATATTTCTTGGTATTATAGTTTTATAAACATTTTGACGCAGATTCTTTTTTACATTTTCTACAACTTCTATAGATAAATTAGTTCTTGCATCGTACATAGTAAAGACCACACCCTCAATTTCTAAATTTGGATTAAGTCTTTTTTTAACAAGTCCTATTGTATGTATTAATTGACTCAAACCTTCCAAAGCATAATATTCACATTGAATAGGTACCAGTACTGTATCTGCTGTTGTCATTGCATTGACCGTAAGAATATTTAATGATGGAGGACAATCAATAATAATAAAATCATAATTATCTCTTATTTCATCAATACATTTTTTTAATATGTATTCTCTTTGCTCCACCCCAATCAAATCTATCTCTGCTCCAGATAAATTAACATTTGATGGCAATACAGATAAATTTTCCAATGCATTTTCAATCAAACACTCATTATATGAACATTCTCCTATAAACATATCATAAATTGTTTTTTTCAGAGAATTTTTGTCTATTCCTACTCCACTTGTTGCATTTCCCTGTGGATCTATATCAACAAGTAAAACCTTTTGCCCCATTTCTGCAACACATGCGGCTAGGTTAATTGATGTTGTAGTCTTTCCGACTCCACCCTTTTGGTTAGCTATTGCTATAACTCTGCTCATACTTTCCTCCAATCTTCAAGTACGCCTTAGTTAGGGATTGGACCCCACTAAGATAAATCATACTTAATTATATCACTTTTAGATATTAATATCTATTGTGTATATTGACAAAATGATGTTTCACGTGAAACATTACTGTTTTTATCTTATCTCTTTATATCGTAGAAAAAAGGGATGTTTCACGTGAAACATCCCTTTTACACAAAAGTAAAATTGCACAAATTATTTAATTTTAATGTAATTATTCTTAATTGCATAAACAGCAGCTTGTGTTCTATCACTGACATCTATTTTCTTAAATAAATTAGATACATGATTTTTCACTGTTCTCTCACTAATATCAAGTTCACCAGCTATATCTCTGTTAATCTTTCCCATAGCTAATAATTTCAAAACTTCAATTTCACGCTTAGTTAATTTATTATTGATATCTGTTTTCATATGTAGCATACCAGCGTTAAGAATAGGTGTTAATTCTGGCTGTATATAAGACTCTCCGTTATTAATTACTAATATCGCTTCTTTTAAAGTTTTAAAACTTGAGTCTTTTAAAATGTATCCGTCACATCCTATCTCCACAGCTTTAATCAGATATTCAACTTCATTATGAATTGTTAACACCAAGATTTTTGATTTCAAATTCTCCTTTTTGGATTCAAATAATACATCTAATCCATTCTTACCAGGCATATTAATATCAAGTAAAACAATATCCGGCTGTAATTCCTTCATTAATTGCAATGTTGCTTCTCCATTTGCGGCCTCTCCAATAACTTCAAACTCATCCTCCAGTTGTAATAATTGCCTGAGTCCTTCACGTACCATAGAATGATCATCAGCAATTAATAGTCTAATGCTCACTAGTCTCTCCTCCATCCAAGGGTATTTCTACCATAATTTTTGTTCCCGATTTGTTTGATTCAACTGTTATTTTCCCAGATAATAAATAAACTCTTTCCCGCATTATTGATAAGCCAAATCCTGGCTTAATCTTTGACTGATCATATCCTTCTCCATCGTCTTCAATAAATAGTTTAATTGATTTCTCAAGGTATGTAAAGTTTATTTTGATATTTTTTCCCTTTGAATGTTTAATACTATTATTACAAGATTCCTGAATTATTCTTACTATACTTAAACCTATTAACGAAGGTACTTTTATTTTCTCACCTTCATATATAATGTCTATATTCATTATACTGTCTGTCTTTATTTGATTGATAATTCGTTCAAGGGATATTTCAAATCCCAAATCATCAAATGCCATAGGTCTCAGATCATAGATAATACTTCTCATTTCATTAATTGTACTTCTTATTGTGTTAGTCAATATTTCCAATTCTAATTTAGCTCTCACTGGATCAATATCAATCACTTTGCTGCATAATTCAGCTTTATGAATACAATTAGTAAGAACCTGAACAGGAGAGTCATGGAGTTCACGTGCTATTCTCTGACGCTCCAGCTCCTGGGTATGTAATATACTAATTCCAGTGTTATAAGCAATATTGTCATTACTTACAGTTTCAATATTATCTAACTCTTCAGATTCGGACATATCACGCTCACGCAAAGCTTCCTGTAAATCTGTTAATGCTTCCTCAATGTTTTTCTCATCATTAGATAAGTCTTGAATGCAGCTAATAGATTCATCATTATTTATAATTAGAATTTTCTTTTGTTCAGATAATGAATGTATTTCATCTCTTGTAAAAGTGTTCATCTGTGTATGTGGAGAAAAAACTTCCATTGCAATATCAACATTACTATTTATTTCTCTGATTTTCTTGTCGATTTTTTCAATTTCTACACTGTTCTTATTGATTTTCGCATTTAATAGCATTATTTTATCATGAATGCATTCTTTTTGTTTTATTAAATAAATCTCTGTTTTATTTCCGTGTTGCATAACGCTATTACCTTTCTGTTTAGTATATTTATTTTACCATACTTACAACAATAATTACAGATATTTATTGTATAAAATTACTAAATGCAATATAATAATAGTATATATATTCATGAAAGGACTGAAAATTATTGAAAAAAAATAACGCACTTTCTACAATAGCAAAATTAATAGCATTTTCTACTGTGTCCATATATGGATTTAATAAATTTATTTCATATTGCAATGCTAAGAATAATTCACTAGACGATTCATATGGAACATATTATCTATGGAAATATGGTAAAATATTTTATAAGAAAGAAGGCACTGGTGATCCACTTGTTTTAGTTCATGATTTATCACATTGTGCATCTGGAAAAGAATGGGACAAGATTACTACTTTGCTTAGTAACAATCATACAGTTTATACTATTGACTTATTAGGCTGTGGCAGATCTGATAAACCATCTATCACATACACTAACTATATGTATGTTCAAATGATTAGTGATTTCATTAAAGATGTCATCAAGGATAAGACCGACTTAATTATCTCAGGTGATTCATGTCCTATTGCAATCACTACCGCAAATAATGATAATTCATTGATAAACAAAATTGTGATGATTAATCCACCATCTGTTGGTTGTGCAGATATGATACCTAATAGTAATACAAGAGCAACAAAAAGAATTATCGAATTACCTTTAATTGGTACATTCGCATTTAACCTTTTGAATACAAGAGCTAAATGCTTTGAAACTTCAATTGAAGAATACTTTACGAAAGATGATTATACATCGTATACTTATTCACATACTATGTACGATTCTGCTCATAAGAATGGTGTTGGTTCGAAATATGTTATGGCCAGTATAATCGGATTGTACACTAATTTGTCAATTAGAAGACCATTGGTATCTATACCTAATGACATATTTATTATAGGTGGAGCAAATGAAATTAATATTGAAGAAAGTATCTCCTCATACAGAGCTATAAGGCCAAATGTTTCATCATCAATTGTTGAATTTTCAAAACATTTTCCTCAATTAGAGAATCCTAAAGAAGTATATAATCTATTAGATAAATATTTAAATTAAATGTTTCACGTGAAACAAAATTAATAGCTACAGATAAAAACATCTGTAGCTATTATTATTTATATGTTACTGTTGTCTTTTATATGTTGCATTTCCAACACTCTTGTCTACTTGAACTATGAATACTAATGATACAATAGATACAAATAATCCAATTACTGATATAAATTGCAATGCTGTACCAAGAACTCCTACAATTTCCTGTGCATTAAGTGCAACATTTGTTGCTGTCTTGAGCAAATATAACTTTGCAATTATATTTAATACATATATTACTTTTAATCCAGTTGTTCCAAATGTTAGACTTCCATCTGTTTTTAATGATGTACATATATTTTTTGCCATTTCACTGTAAGAAGATGCAACAAATAATTCTATTATACATTCTAAGAAAAAGATAATTGAACTGGTAATCGCAACTATTATCATACTAAATATATTTTTCTCATTGGCGTATTCTGCGATGCAAACAACAATAATACTACATAAAATCTTAAGCCAAATCATATTAAGTTTGCAATATGTAATCTTAAATATCTTATTCAACATATTTTCATATGATTCTATATTTGATTTCAATAGTTTTCCTATATAGTGTCTGCTGATTAATCAGAAAAGTGTTGATTTTACTGACTTTTAGGC
>CAZBKO010000062.1:0-13216 GCA_964492545.1 uncultured Lachnospiraceae bacterium | reverse complement strand
GATTTTTTTTCTTTACCATAGCATATTTGCGCAGGCATTAATAATAGTATAATTAACAAGCTCAACACTCTTTTAAACATAAGAAAACCTCGGTAATATATATTACTATATTTTACCAAGGTTTTACTAAAAATATGATTAATTATTGCCATAGTACAGGCATTCTTTTGTTTCACTCAACGTTGTTCCATCCTCTGTCACCTGACATACTGTAAATGAATCAAGGCTCTCCAAGGAATCATATGAAATTCGCAGCTTGTTTGTGTCGATAAATTCCGTTGAATAGCTGTCTCCATTCACATAAACTATACTGTAAGGTGTAAAATTCTGCCCTTCAATAAGAATATCTCCTTCTTCATTCTCTTTGACTACTTTCTCAATTGATATATCATTTATACCCATGTGAATATTGGTTGGTTCATATGGATTTATGCCATCATAAGAAACCAAATCTCCATATAATATGTCATATTCAAGATTCTGTAAAGCGGTCAGATACTCTTCGTCATTTTTATATTTTTGATGAAAATTATTAATAACACCTGTTGAAATACCAAGCTCCTCCATCACCTTTGAAGCAAGCTGAAAGGTCTGTACATCTTCATCATTTTTTTTCAGTCCAAAATTATTCCACATAACATATTCTGTCTGATACACTGAACCGTTTGTTAAATCATCGTCTGAAAAACCAAGACCCGGTAAATGGTCTCCATACATTACAAGCACCACATCCTCGTCATATTTTTCCAGCTGTGCAATAAGTTCTGCTACAAATTGATCCATTTCATTGATTTCGTTGACATAGTATTCAAAAGCGTTTTTTCTGCCTTCATCTTCAATTCCTGAAACGGTAATTCTCGGCTCCTCGTCCGGCTGTGTAGTTGGATAGCTTCCATGTCCCTGAACAGATATAGTATAAATATAATCCTGAGATGGTGTTGATTTCATAGTATTAACAATCTCACTTGTCAGGCATTTATCCTTTGCCCATCCCATCGGTGTAAATTCAATATTGTTCATGTATTCAATAGATGTAAATGTATCAAATCCAAGATTAGCAAATACAGTATTTCTTGAATAGAATGTTCCCTCATTATCATGTATTGCGTGTGTTGAATAACCATTTTTCTTCAAATCATAGCATATACTTTCACATGTAGTCTTCTGAAGTATTGTCTTGTAAGGAAATTCCCCAGGGCCAAAATCATCAAGATTCATACCTGTTATAATCTCAAACTCCGTGTTGGAGGTTCCATAACCAACATTATAAACATTAAGATATCCCGATGTAAAATTCTTTTTGAGCTTGGTAAATGTAGGTATTGGATTTTCTGACAGTTTCAAATAGTTAACCTTTGATATATCAAAAAATGATTCCAGCTGTAAGAAAATAACATTAGGTGTTATCTTTTCTTTTTCATCTGCGTTATCTTCCTTGCCCATATCCTTAATTATCTCATCTATTTTTTCCTCCGAATAGTCAGAAGGCTTTTTAACTCCGGTATTAACCAAACTATTTCCAAAGCAATATACAAATCCATATTCCAAATACGAGTCAGTTAAATTTGAAAATCTCAGCGACAAAAAATTAGTATCAATTGATATATTTATAACGCATGCTGTTATAACGCAAATGATAGAAATAACTATCAAATTGGCTACATAGTTAATCTTATATTGTACTTTTGGTGACTTGATGAACAATACAACAAGTACTACTATAACAGCAATTATTCCCAAAGCCATCAGTGTAAATGTAAATCCATTAAAATACTTACCTGCCGTTGATATGGCCGAATCTATTAATCTAAAATCGGATGCATTAAATGGTGTAACTCTACAATATAAAAGCACCATATTAACAATTCCAAGAACAACCCATATTATGGATATCAGCACATACGTAAACAATCTTTTCTTTACAAGCAGTGCTATTGATATCGTGCACATAATTATTAATGTGTTACATAAAAATGGTACAGGGTGTGTAAACATGAATCCAAATCCGTTAATAATAGAACTTCTGCTAAATATCTCAATAATTAATTCTATAATAACAGGTAACACTAATATGATTATAAGTGTCTTAATATTATCTTTGTCTTTAAAAAATTTCTTAATCATATATGCCTTTCTAATCTAATCATCAATCTAGTATTTCTCTATCCCATTTTTGGTAACAATCCATTTAACCAAAGGTCTTGTGGACACAGGCTTCTGAGAATATTCAATAGAATTCTCAACAATACTAATGGCCTCTCTTGATTTGTTATCATTATCATTTGAATAGATAACAGCTATTATATCATTTTTTCTGACTCTGTCACCAACTTTTGAAATAAATTTAATTCCCACGCTCAAATCTATCTTACTGTCCTTATTTTCCCTTCCTCCACCAATAATCATGCATGCCTTTCCAATGGATTCGCAATGAATTCTTTCGATAAATCCATCCTCCGGAGCACATATATTAAATGTATACGCACTTGTTGGAAATTTTGAGATATCATCAATGTATGACACATCTCCACCCTGCGCTTCTACAAATCTTTTGAAGGTACTAAAAGCCTGTCCACTATCTACAGCAGTTGTAAGCATATTTCTTGCAGTTTCATAGTCAGTGTGTTTACCCAGCATAATCATATAGCTTCCCAATGTGTAGCATAATTCCATTAAATCCTTTGGTCCATTTCCTCTCAAAGAATCAATGGCCTCCATAACCTCAATTGAATTTCCAACTGCATTTCCCAATGGTTCATCCATATCAGAAATAACAGCAATAGTATCTCTTCCGGCACCTGTTCCGATTTTGACCATCTCATTTGCAAGCTTAATGGCATCTGCTTCAGTCTTCATAAATGCGCCATCGCCAGTCTTTACATCAAGTACTATTGCATCTGCGCCTGATGCAATTTTCTTGCTCATTATGCTGCTTGCAATAAGCGGAATGCAGCTGACTGTAGCAGTTACATCTCTAAGGGCATATATTTTTTTATCTGCAGGAGCTAAATTCTTTGTTTGTCCCACAATAGACATTCCTACTTCATTAACATTATCAATGAATTCCTCTGTTGAAATTGTAGTTGAAAATCCTTCTATACTTTCAAGCTTATCAATAGTTCCTCCCGTATGTCCAAGGCCTCTCCCTGACATCTTCGCAACAGGCACTCCACAGGAAGCGACCATTGGTCCAAGAACAAGCGATGTTTTATCTCCAACGCCTCCTGTACTATGCTTATCAACTTTAATTCCATGTATTTTAGATAAATCCAAAGTATCTCCACTGTTAGCCATTGTCATGGTCAAATCAAGCGTCTCTCTTTCATCCATGCCGTTAAGATAAATAGCCATAAGCAGAGCTGACATTTGATAATCCGGTATATCACCATTTGTAAAACCCATAACAGCAAATTCTATTTCTTCTTTTGAAAGCTCATTTCCATCTCTTTTATTTTCAATTATGTCATATATTCTCATATATTCCTCCAAAATGGTATTATTTTATTTCACCTAAAAAGCTTTTTCCAATAGGCAATTTCTTCACGTCAAAACACTCTCCTATGGTTGCTCCTATATCTGCAAATGTTGTTCTAACACCAAGATTAACATCCTTTTTGATATTTTTTCCGTAAACAAGCAATGGCACATACTCTCTTGTGTGATCAGTTCCCTTTGTTGTTGGATCACAACCATGATCAGCATTGATAATCAAAATATCATCGTCATCCATTGCATCAATTATCTCTGGCAATCTTTCATCAAACTCTTCCAAACCTTTTCCATATCCAACATAATCATTTCTATGGCCCCATTTAGAATCAAATTCAACAAGATTTGTAAATAGCAAACCGTTAAATCCTGATTTCATATATTCGATTGTTTTATCGATTCCATCTTGATTATCTTTAGTATGGATTGCTTTTGTTATTCCGACCTTAGCAAATATATCTTCTATTTTTCCAACACCAATTACATCATATCCTTCATCCTTCATATAGCATAACAAATTCTCATTACTTGGTTGTAACGAGAAGTCTCTCCTGTTAGATGTTCTTTCAAAGCTTCCATTGCTGCCTATAAATGGTCTCGCAATTACTCTTGCAACTGCATTTTCACCTTGCAATATGTCTCGTGCAATATTACATAATCTGTACAGCTCATCTGGCGAAAATACAGATTCATGACATGCAATCTGAAAAACACTATCAGCTGATGTATATACTATTGGTTTCTTTGTTGAAATATGTTCTTCTCCCAATTCTTTTATTATCTCAGTTCCAGATGCCACCTTATTTCCAAGCACTCCACTTACACCTGCTCTCTCGCAAAACAAATCAATGATATCCTTTGGAAATCCATCAAGAAATGTTATAAATTTATTTGGTGAATATATTCCAGTCATCTCCCAATGTCCTATTGTGGTGTCCTTACCATTTGACATCTCTGCAGCCTTACCGTAGCATCCAATAATATTATTGCATTTATCAATGTTAATCATACCCTCTATATTGCCAAGTCCAAGCTTAACCATATTGGGAACCTTTAAGCCATTATTTGCTTTAGCCACATGACCAATCGTGTGTGTTCCCTTATCTCCAAACTTATCTGCATCAGGAAGTTCTCCCATTCCGGCACTGTCAAGTATAATCCAAATAATTCTATTCATAGCAACCTCATTTCCGAAGCATTATCCGCTTATATGCTCCATTTTTATAGTTCTAATTATACCATATATTTTCAAAAGTTATTGCCAATTTATTTATTATATTATATAATAGCCTAAGATTTTAATTATTTAAAGTATTAAAGGAGGCAAACTTATGAGTTTTGAATTTTTACGAAAGCTACCTACTCCTGCTGAAATCAAAGAAGAATTCCCATTGCCGGAAAATCTTATCAATCTTAAAGCAGAGAGAGATAAGGAGATCAAAAAGGTCTTTACAGGGGAATCAGATAAATTTTTAATGGTTATTGGTCCTTGTTCTGCTGATAATGAAGATGCAGTGTGCGACTATGTTTCCAGACTTGCAAAGGTTCAGGAAAAAATCAAAGATAAGATTATCATCATCCCAAGAATCTATACTAATAAGCCTAGAACCACAGGCGAGGGCTACAAGGGTATGCTTCATCAGCCAGATCCAGAGAAGAAGCCTGATCTTTTAGCAGGACTTACTTCCATTCGTAAGATGCACATCAGAGTAATGAATGAGACAAATCTTACTGCAGCTGATGAAATGCTTTATCCTGAGAATTACAGATATTTTTCTGATATTCTTTCTTATGTTGCTGTTGGTGCAAGATCTGTTGAAGATCAGCAGCACAGATTAACTGTTAGTGGAATGGATATTCCTGCTGGTATGAAGAATCCAACAAGTGGAGATTTTTCAGTTATGCTTAATTCTGTTACTGCTGCTCAGGGAAAGCATACATTCATCTACAGAGGATATGAGGTTAAGACAAGCGGTAACCCACTTACACATACAATTTTACGTGGTGCAGTTAATAAGCACGGACAATGTATTCCTAACTATCATTATGAAGACTTAGTTAGATTATATGATATGTACAGTGAGAAAAAGTTTGTTAATCCAGCAGTAATTGTTGATGCTAATCATTCAAACTCTGCTAAGCAGTATTTTGAACAGATAAGAATTTCAAAAGAAGTTCTTCACAGCAGACGTCACAGCGCTGATATCAATAATTTTGTCAAGGGACTCATGATTGAAAGTTACATCGAAGAAGGCAACCAAAAGGTTGGCGATGGTGTTTATGGAAAATCTATTACAGATCCTTGTATTGGATGGGCACAGACAGAACGATTATTACTTGATATAGCAGAATTACTTTAGAATACAGCATACTTAAAGCCAGTCATCAAATGACTGGCTTTTACTATTTCACATATTATTTACGAGGATGAGCTTTTGTGTATTCATCTCTTATACGCTTAGTACTTAGATTAAAATACATCTGAGTTGTAGAGATATCCGAATGTCCAAGCATCTCCTGAACAGCTCTCAAATCTGCTCCATTTTCCACCATATGAGCAGCAAATGAATGTCGAAGCATATGTGGCGTTATATCCTCTTCTATTCCAGCCGCTTCTCCATAATACTTTATTATCTTCCAAAATCCCTGACGGCTCATTGGCTTACCATGGCAATTCAGAAACAAATATTCACTATCTTCTTCCGCATTAAGACATAACTTTCCTCTTGATTCACTTACATATGTAATAAGGGCCGTCTTTGCAGAATTGCCAAATGGAATTATTCGTTCCTTTTTTTCATCATGGCATGTTATATATCCCAAAACGACATTGACATCATGCATCTTCAAATTCACAAGCTCGCTTACTCTAATACCTGTAGCATATAGAATTTCGAGCATAGCTTTATCTCGGATTCCCTTAACGCACTTGGTATCCGGAACATCCAACAACTTATCCATATTATTTACATTGATTATTGTTGGCATCTTCTTCTTCACTGCCGGTCCTCTAAGATTAAGTGAAGGCTCACCCTTAATACTTCCATTTAGAAGTTCATAATGAAAAAATGCCTTGATTGCTGCAATACTTCTTGAAATTGTAGCAGCTGATTTTCCATTTCGCTCTAAAAATAATATATATGAATTAAGGTTAGTTGAATTAACTTTGGCCATATCAATAATCCCCTGACCTTCTAAGTATTCAGCTAACTTTTTCAAATCTCTTCTGTATGATATTTCAGTATTGTCAGATAATTTTTTAACATCTTTTATATATAATATAAAATTGTTAATCTCCTGATCCATATTCTCACCCTTCGTATATATAATATCTTCTCTACGAAATATTATATATGGTATTGTAGGTAAAATCAAATAGAATATTGCCGGAATACCTATTTTTGTACAATTTTCAGTATAATACCAAAGATTTTATAGCCAATGAACACTTCTATCAGTGCCTCAATTATGCAAATTGCCAATACTCCGCACATCACTAAAACAATATATTTTTTTGTTTTCACTGCACCGCCCTTTTGTATTGCAAATATTGTCATTGGTATCGTTATGATACATTGTGGTACTATTGTCGAAATATATAGTATTATTCCTAGAAGTCCATAATTAATTGTTGCTACATATATGTATATGCAATTACAAAATCCCAAAAAGCAGCAATACATCATATTAAACGGATTTTTTATACTTGTATATCCTACCAGAAATACTAGTAAAAATTCTTTTAAATGTGACGAAAACACTGTATAAATCAAATCTCTATTCCACAGGTTAACTGTAAGAAATCTGTCCGAATAGTACACTGTATATGATTCAAGGCTGCTTACATAATTACTGTCTAAATTAATAAAATATGTTATTCCTATAATAATGCCTGCAATATATCCAATCAATAAATAATTTCTTTTAGCATATAAAAATACCGCATCCATCCAACTACCTCCTAGTTGAATATATGCGGTATTATTAAAGCTTATTCGTGACAATATTTGTTATAATATGTCATAATCGCTGAAACTGTTTTAGAATCTTGAATTGCGCCATTGTTTATCATATTGACAAGTTCAACCGGCGAGTATTCTTCCACATCCACAAACTCATCTTCATCCAAATTCTGTCTCGTTTTTATAAGATTATGGGCAACAAATATATCTATTCTTTCGTTGCAAAAGGCTACAGTTGTTCTAATGCTTATTAGAAATGTAAGATTGTCCGACCTAAATCCTGTTTCTTCCTCAAGCTCTCTAGAAGCAGATACTATCATTTCTTCACCAGGGTTGATTCCTCCTGCCGGGATTTCAAGTGTTTCTCTATCTAATGCATTTCTATACTGTCTTACCATCAGAATGTTTCCATTTTCTGTAACAGGTATTACAGCCGCTGCACCTTTATGCATGATAAAATCCCATTCTGCTGTATTTCCATTTGGAATTTTCACATAATCCTTGTATACATCTATTATTGCTCCTTTGTACACAAGTTCTCTTTTAATTCTTTCAATCTTATCCATTACTTTCCTCTATTTTATGTTCTCACATTTAGCAAAGCATGCATCTGTTGCTTTGATTATAGAATTTCTAAAGCCAAATTCTTCTAGTGCTGCAACACCGGCAATGGTAGTTCCCCCTGGTGAACATACCTGATCTTTAAGTTCTCCCGGATGCTTACCTGTTTCAAGCACCATTTTCGCAGAACCCAAAACTGTCTGAGCTGCCATTTCGTATGCTGTATCTCTTGGAATGCCATATTTTACTGCACTATCTGCCAATGCTTCAATAAACATATATACGTAAGCTGGCGAACTTCCACTTACACACACTACTGCGCTCATTAATTTTTCAGATACAAGCTTGTATTTTCCAAATGATGAGAATATCTTTCCAATTACTTCTTTTTCCTCAAAATTAAATAGTTTAGAGTCATAGCACACTCCTGTCATTCCTTCACCAAGAAGAGCAGGTGTATTTGGCATAACTCTTACTATTCTGCTGTCAAAACCAAGTGCATCATTTACAGATTGAATTGTTATACCAGGTGCAATTGATATTACAACATGATCCTTTTGAATAACATTTTCTATATTCTTGAGAACCTGTGGGTAAAACTGTGGTTTCACTGCAAGAATTACATATTTTGCACTGTTAGCGCATTCTGCATTGGATTCCGCATATGGAACGCCTGTCTCCATTGAAACCTTTTTTGCTTTTTCTTCATTTGCATCTGTAAAAATAATCTCATCCTTATCAAATACCTTGAGTACGCCCTGTAACATTGCATACCCCATATTACCCATTCCTATAAATCCTATTTTAGCCATATTAACCTCTAATCCGGAGCATTTCGCTTCTGCCACAAATACTATTTGCGATGCTCCTCCACAAATAGTTGTGTGAAAAATCAGATCTTTAGATTTATTTTTCGTTTTCTAATAATTTATCTACACTTACTAATTTCACGCACAGAATAAATAATTCTGTTGCCTGCTTCATTTCTTCTTCTGTTGGGAAGGAAGGAGCTATTCTTATATTTGAATCCTTAGGGTCATTCTTATATGGATATGTTGCTCCTGCGCCTGTTAAGGTCACTCCTGCTTCTTTACATTTTTGAACTATTGCTTTTGCACATCCGTCCATACTTTCAAATGAGATAAAATATCCTCCCTTTGGTGAAATCCATGAACCGATACCCAATCCTGTTAATTCCTGTTCAAATGTTTCTAAAACAGCCTCAAATTTAGGTCTTAAGGATTCTGCATGCTTCTTCATATGTTCATGAACACCATTTATATCCTTAAAATATCTAACATGTCTAAGTTGATTAATCTTGTCATATCCTATCGTCTGAATAGTCATAGTTTTTAAGATTGCTTTAAGATTATCCTTTGATGAAGCTACTGCTGATATTCCACTTCCTGCAAATGAGATTTTTGATGTTGAACAGAACTCATACACCATATTATCATTTCCATATTTTGCTATTTCATCAAAAATATTCAAAAGCTTATCTGCATTTTCAGGATATAAATCATGTATTGCATATGCATTATCCCAGAAAATTCTAAAATCTTCAGCTGCTGGTTTCAATGCTGCAAATCTCTTTACTACATCATCTGAATATGTAACACCTTGTGGATTAGAATACTTTGGAACACACCAAATTCCTTTAACATCAGCGTCATTATTAACATACTGCTCTACCATATCCATATCCGGACCTTCATTTGTCATTGGGATTGTAATCATCTCAATTCCGAATAATTCTGTTATAGCAAAATGTCTATCATATCCTGGTGCAGGACAGAGGAATTTTACTTTATCCAACTTACACCATGGTGTGCTTCCAAGAACACCAAATACCATAGCACGTGATATCATATCATACATAATATTTAAACTGGCATTACCACAAACTATAACATTATCCTTATCTACTCCCATTATGTCTGCCATTAGCTTCTTCGCTTCCGGTATTCCATCTAATACTCCGTAATTTCTAACATCCAAACCATTTTCTGATTTCATGTCTGAAGAACTATTCAAAACATCCAACATGTCTCTTGACAACTCAAGTTGTGCTACTGAAGGTTTACCTCTTGACATATCTAACTTTAATCCCTTTGAAGCGGCTTCTTCATATTCTTTTTCTAGTACATTCTTAATTTCAAGTAATTCATTTTTTGATAATTCTTTGTAAGACTTCATTATAATTACGTTCCTCCATAAATTTTTTCTAGTTTATTTTAATATACCGCCTCTTTTTTTGCAACACTATTATCAAAAAACAGTGTTGTTTATGTGCTTTCGAGTGAATTCAGGTAAAGAAAAAGACCATATAGAATTTCTTCTATATGATCTTTTAATTATTTCGCGTAATCTGTTACTCTGGATTCACGTATTACATTTACTTTAATCTGTCCCGGATATTCAAGTTCTGATTCGATCTGCTTAGATATATCTCTAGCCATTAATACCATATCAGCATCACTAACCTGATCTGGTATTACCATTATTCGAATTTCTCTACCTGCCTGAATTGCAAATGATTTATCAACGCCTTTAAAGCCATTGGTAATATCTTCTAATTGTTTAAGTCTGTTGGTATAAGTTTCTAGTGTTTCTCTTCTAGCGCCAGGTCTTGCAGCAGATATTGTATCAGCTGCCTGAACAAGACATGCAATAAGAGATTCAGGTTCTACATCTCCATGATGTGATTCAACTGCGTTAATAACAAGTGGTGATTCTTTGTATTTTCTACATAAGTCTACACCAATCTGGATATGTGATCCTTCCATGTCATGATCAAGAGATTTTCCGATATCATGTAATAATCCGGCTCTCTTAGCCATTCTAACATCTACTCCCACTTCAGCAGCAAGTAAACCAGCTAAATGTGCAACTTCAATAGAATGTTTTAATGCATTTTGACCATAACTGGTTCTAAATTTCATCTTACCCAATAATCTTACTAGTTCTGGATGAATTCCATGTACACCAACTTCTAATGTAGCAGCCTCGCCTTCTTCTTTCATCATAACTTCAACTTCTTTTTGAGCCTTCTCAACCATCTCTTCGATTCTTGCTGGATGAATTCTTCCATCAACAATCAACTTTTCAAGTGCGATTCTTGCAACTTCTCTTCTTATTGGATCAAAGCCTGAAAGAATAACAGCTTCAGGTGTGTCATCAATAATAAGGTCAACACCTGTCATGGTTTCAAGTGTACGGATGTTACGTCCCTCACGTCCGATAATTCTACCCTTCATCTCATCATTAGGTAGCTGTACTACAGATATTGTAGTCTCTGCAACGTGATCAGCTGCACATTTCTGTATAGCTGTAACTACGTATTCCTTCGCTTTCTTTCCAGCCTCTTCTTTGGCTCTTGCCTCAAGTTCCTTAATCATTTTAGCTGTGTCCAGCTTCACTTCGTCTTCAACAGTTTTTAACAAAAAGTCTTTTGCTTGTTCGGAGGTTAATCCTGAGATTCTTTCAAGTTCCTGTATACGCTGTTCGTTTAATTTGGCAACCTCATCTTTTACTTTGATAAGTTCCTCTTCTTTAGCAACTAAGTTCTCTTCCTTCTTAGTTAAAGCATCTGATTTCTTCTCAATTGCTTCTTCCTTCGAAAGAACTCTTCTCTCATAGCGTTGCAATTCTGCTCTGCGTTCTTTAGTCTCTTTTTCAAGCTCATTCTTGGTCTTAAGATTCTCTTCTTTTGCTTCTAAAAGAGCTTCGCGCTTCTTAGTCTCTGCAACTTTTAATGCCTCATCTATAATTTCACGCTTTCTATCTTCTGCACTACCAATAGTCTTAGAATCAATCTTCTTTCTATAAGCTATAGTACACAGAATCGAGATAGCAGCGACAACAATAGCTACGCATACTACAATTGCTATAACGATACTAGTTTTAATCACAGGAGCACCTCCTTATTTAGTTTTCATTGTACAAATACAACACATCAATTTTATACTATTTTAAGATTTATGTCAAGTAAAGAAGCCTATATCATTGTATATTATTCCAAATTAAAACCATATTTTAATCCTATTTTTAACATTATATCCAAATATAGTTATTGTATCAAATTAACTTCAAGTACTTATATTAAACTATAAAATTAATAAGAACGAAGTGATATTTTTTACGAATTTGTGCACATTACGCAAAGTGTTTAAATTGATAGGACGTAATCTCCTATCAATTTAAAATGGATATATATACAGCACACTTGTATAAATGTACAGTATATATATCCTAATCAACTTAATTACTATTTCTCAAAACATTATTAATATCCTCATAAGAAAAACCTTTTCTCAGAAGCATATTATATATTCGCTGTCGACCTTTCTGATTCAAATTCTGATATTGTTCAATCTTCCTGCTATAATTTCTACGAATAACTTCACAAGGATCTGATATATTATCAGCGAAAACACTTTCGATAATCTCCCTGTTAATACCCTTAGTCAGAAGCTTACCTTTAATAATCCTAATACTCTCTCTCCTAGAATGCGCCTCTACAAAATTTCTAGTGTATCGCTCATCATCAATATACGAGTATCTATGCAAAAATTCTATTGTACTATTAATGATATTCTCAGGAACATATGATTTCTTAAGCTTATCACGCATCTCTTTCTCAGTGTGATCTCTTGTCTTAAGAATATAAAATGATCGTTCTCTTGCCCGCTTTGCCAATATATCCTGAATCTTCATAAGACTGTCTTCTGAAATCTGGTTATTAACTCTGATATCAAGCTGTCTTATCTCACCATTATACAAGGCACAAAATAGTTGTTCTTCTACAAATATCTTAGACTTTCTCTTATCAATACTAATAATATCAGTTACTATCATGTCTACTCTTCTGACTTCTTGTCAGCCTTAGCTTTGGATGCTGTATCCTTCTTGTCTGTATCCTGCTTAGCATCATCTTCAAGGCCATACTTTTCTCTTACTGCAGCCTCTATCTCTGCAAACATCTCTGGATTATTCTTAAGTGTAGTCTTGGCATTCTCTCTACCCTGACCTATCTTCTCGCCCTTATATGCATACCATGCACCACTCTTAATTACAATATCATTATTAGCTGCTATGTCAAGAACATCTCCCGCTCTTGATATACCCTCACCAAACATAATATCGAATTCTGCTTCTTTAAATGGTGGAGCAATCTTATTCTTAACAACCTTAACTCTTGTTCT
>CAZBKO010000061.1:0-13250 GCA_964492545.1 uncultured Lachnospiraceae bacterium | reverse complement strand
ATACCTGAACATCCGATAGTTTCAACTAATGCTTCCTGGATAATACCTTCTTTAACATTTAATGTTAACTTACAGGCACCCTGCTGAGGAGCACACCAGCCAATACCGTGTGTAAAACCTGAAATATCTGTAACTTCTTTTGATTTTACCCATTTTGCTTCTTCTGGAATAGGTGCACATCCATGATTAACACCCTGAGCAACTGGGCACATGTTCTGAACTTCTTGTGAATAAATCATTTTGAGACTCCTTTCAAATATGTAAATCTTCTTTTGTGCTTTAAATTTCTTCGCACTATGAATACATTTTCTCATAAAAATCTAATTTAGTCCATAACTTTTTTTATTTTTGGGAATTATTCATATTTATGTAAACATATTATTGTTAATTTTTTGTCATTTCCCATAAATATGCGTTTTTCCAGCTCTTGTTGGTTGACAGTTGCAAAACACAATATATAGTGTTTTATTTTTTATTTTCTTACTATATTTTGTAGACATGGCTATATTTTAGTGCTATAATGAGATTCGGTTGTTCGCCTTTTGTCTGGCGGCACCATAAAAAAGCACATTTTAGCAGCAACTATTATTTAAGAAGGGACGGGAAAAAATGAGAGTAATTAAACGTGACGGTCGTCATACAGAATATGACCGTAACAAAATTGTCGTAGCAATCCAAAAAGCCAATGACGAAGTTGATTCACACGAGAAGATAAGCGAGGATAAGATATACAATATTATTGCATCCATCGAAAACAGAGGTCTTGATGAAATGGCCGTTGAAGACATACAGGATATCATCGAACAGAAACTTATGTCTGAGAAGAAATATGCACTCGCTAAAACATACATTATTTATCGCTATTCACGCGATATGGTAAGAAAAGCCAACACAACTGACGATTCTATTATGAGTCTTATTAAAAACAGCAACAAGGATGTAATGGAGGAAAATTCCAATAAGAATGCCAGCATCGCATCAACACAGAGAGACCTTATTGCCGGCGAGGTATCTAAGGATCTTACCAAGCGTTTACTTCTCCCTGAGAAGATTTCAAAGGCTCACGAGAACGGAATACTTCACTTCCATGATGCGGATTATTTCCTTCAGTCAATATTTAACTGCTGCCTTATTAATATTGGAGATATGTTAGATAACGGAACAGTTATGAATGCCAAGTTGATTGAAAGTCCTAAGAGCTTTCAGGTAGCTTGTACTGTTATGACACAGATTATTTCAGCCGTAGCAAGCAGCCAGTATGGCGGACAGTCTGTTGACATCAAGCATCTCGGTAAATATTTAAGAAAGAGTCACGACAAATACCTTAAGCATTATGAAAGTAAATATGCTGACAAAATACCACATGAATTAATTGAGCAGTTTGTAAGCGACAGACTTAATGATGAACTTCGCTCAGGTGTACAGACAATTCAGTATCAGATTAATACTTTGATGACAACAAACGGACAGTCTCCTTTTGTTACACTATTCCTTAACCTTGACAAGGATGATGAGTACATTGAAGAAAATGCCATGATTATAGAAGAGATATTAAGACAGCGTCTTGAGGGTATCAAGAACGAAGAAGGTGTATATGTTACTCCTGCTTTTCCAAAGCTTATTTATGTGCTGGATGAGCATAACTGCTTAAAGGGCGGTAAGTATGATTACATCACAAAGCTTGCTGTAAAATGTTCTTCTAAGAGAATGTACCCTGACTATATCTCAGCTAAGAAAATGCGTGAGAATTATGAAGGAAATGTATTTAGCTGTATGGGATGCCGAAGCTTCTTAAGCTCATGGAAAGATGAGAATGGCAACTACAAATGGGAAGGACGTTTCAACCAGGGTGTTGTAAGTCTTAATCTTCCTCAAATTGGTATTATCGCCAATGGTGATGAGGAGAAATTCTGGCAGTTAATGGAAGAACGACTTTCATTATGCTTTGAAGCATTAATGTGCCGTCATCATGCACTCGAGGGAACACTCTCCGACGTCAGCCCAATTCACTGGCAGTACGGTGCTATCGCAAGACTTAAGAAGGGTGAAACTATTGATAAGCTTCTTCATGGTGGCTACTCTACTATTTCACTTGGTTACATTGGATTATATGAAGTTACTAAACTTATGACAGGTGAGAGCCACACTACTGAAAAAGGTAGTGCATTTGCTCTAAAGGTTATGAACAGACTTCGTGCAGCAACTGACACATGGAAAGAGAATACAGGTATTGGATTTGGACTCTATGGTACTCCTGCCGAGTCATTATGCTATAGATTTGCAAGAATAGATAAAGAAAAATTTGGTGATATTAAGGATGTTACTGATAAGGGCTACTACACTAACTCTTACCATGTTGATGTCAGAGAAAAAATTGACGCATTCAGCAAGTTCACATTCGAGAGCCAGTTCCAAAGCATTTCCTCAGGCGGGGCAATATCATATGTTGAAGTACCTAATATGAGAAATAATCTTGAAGCTCTTGAAGAAATTGTAAAATTTATATACGACAATATTCAGTATGCGGAATTTAATACAAAATCAGACTACTGCCACGTATGTGGATATGATGGTGAAATTATTGTCAACGATAATTTAGAGTGGGAGTGCCCACAGTGTCACAACAAAGACCATTCTAAGATGAATGTAACAAGAAGAACCTGTGGTTACCTTGGTGAGAATTTCTGGAACGTTGGTAAGACAAAGGAAATCAACGCAAGAGTCCTTCACATTTAACGAGAGGTATCAAAATGAATTATGCAGACATAAAGCAATATGATGTTGCAAATGGCCCTGGTGTTAGAATATCCCTTTTTGTGAGTGGATGCACACACCACTGCAAAAACTGTTTTAATGCAGAAACCTGGGATTTTAATTTTGGCAAACCATTTACAGAAGAAACAATTGATACAATAATCAAATATATGAGCCAGTCCTTCATTGCAGGTCTTACACTTTTAGGTGGAGACCCGATGGAGCCATCAAACCAGACTGCTCTTCTTCCACTTCTTCGCCGAGTTAAAGAAACCTATCCCGACAAAAATATCTGGTGTTTTACAGGATATACTTATGAAGATGATATAATTAATAATATGCTCTCGTCTCACCCTGACACAAAGGAATTTATGTCATATATTGATGTTCTTGTTGATGGAGAATACGTAGAAGAGCTTCACAATATGAATCTAAGATTTAAGGGATCCTCTAACCAGAAAACAATTTTAGTTAAAGAATCATTAGAATCAGGAAAAACAGTATTATGGAACCCTCCTGAATATATAAATGTAGAAGTCAGAAAGGATTAATATATGACTACAAATGTAAACATCAAAAAATTAGATAAAAACGCAACAATCCCAACCTATGGTACTGAATTTTCAGCAGGCGCTGATTTATATGCTTGCATGAATTCACCTGTTACCATTCATCCTGGACAGACAGAATTTATCCATACCGGTATTGCTCTTGAGGTTCCTGTTGGATATGCAGGTCTTGTGTATGCAAGAAGCGGAATGGCCTGCAAAAAAGGACTAGCACCCGCTAATAAGGTTGGCGTTATTGATGCAGATTATCGTGGTGAAATTATGGTTGCACTTCACAATCACTCAAATGAAGCCATAGAGGTGTTAGATGGTGATAGAATTGCTCAGCTCGTAATTACTCCATACCTAACAGCTGCATTTAATGAAGTTAATGAACTTAACGAAACAGTTCGTGGCGAAGGTGGTTTTGGTTCAACCGGAACTAAATAACATTAATACATATTAGCTGGTGGTCTAAAAGCCATCAGCTTTTATTTTGCTTATTTCCAAGTGTCATATTTATAAGAACCGCCAGTGGTTCCATAGCATTTAATTCTTCCTCAAATGTATTGGTCTGTGCACCTGCTTCAATAAGCATTGATTTTGGTCTTAGACTTAAATTATATTCATAAGCATGCAAATAATTCTTTCTGGTAAATCCAGGATAATATGCCTCCGCATTCATTTTCATTTGGAGACTTAATGCAAGATTATCCTCCCTATAAGGATTATGAAGGTAGTCTATTTCCCCTATTGTTGCAAGTCTGCTTAGTCCATTAAAAAACATTATCTTTGCTGTAGGCTTTCCATTTACCTCTGTCACAAAATGAAGTGACTCGTCTACACCGTCTCTATGCAAATCTATAACCAGCTCTATTGTGGAATTATCCGCTATCACCTGGGATATTTTATCGTAAGAATAGTCATATGCCTTATGTCTGTCTAAATGTCCTTCCATCATATCAAATTTATCCGAAAGATGAATAACATTATATCCAAATTGTTCTGAAAGTATCTTGGTTAAATAATCTCCAACTCCAACAATTGACATATCCTTTTTTCCATCCACACTATTGGCAAACCTTTCCTGACTGTGAGTGTGGTATATTAAAATTTGAGGTTTCCTGTTATCTTGTTTCATTGTCATATCTTTTTTCATTAAAACAGATGGATTTAAATCACTTTTATACACAACCGTGCTGGCAGAAACTGTATAAAAATTATTTACAAGAAAATCAAAGTCCGAAAGCTTATCAATTGAATACTGAATTCCTGTAATCTTTGGCTTCGAAAATACATTTAGTGTATTTGAAACCTTTTTATCTGAGTTTTCTTTTTTTTTGTGTACTCTTTTTTGTTTCCGTCTCTGTTTCACTCTCGGTTGTTTCTTGCTCTGATTCCTGATTCTTTATAATATCATACTGCTTTGTTTCATCATCAACAGGCGTCTGTCTGCTATCAATATATGATATTACAGGTGAACCTCCAAGTATATTTCCAACAATAAATCCACTATCTACATTATGGCTGTTATTACTCAATATATATTTACCTGCCGGAGCATTGCTAAATACGATTTGCTTCACTATACCTCTAAAATAATTTGGATTAAATAGCTGAACTGTAACTGCCAGTAATATATAAAAAGTCAAAAAAGCAATGATAAACTTTTTTATATTTCCATCATGTCTCAATATATCATCTCCCACCATTTCCGTGACATCTTATATATTAT
The DNA here is from genome assembly GCA_964492545.1 of uncultured Lachnospiraceae bacterium. Classification (GTDB taxonomy): domain Bacteria; phylum Bacillota; class Clostridia; order Lachnospirales; family Lachnospiraceae; genus RGIG1934. The sequence continues at coordinate 8,213 of CAZBKO010000061.1, read as the reverse complement.
ATTTTGAAACATGCTATATAATACCTATTAAGTCCAAATCATATTTAGTGCTCTTGATATCGTCTGACCAAGTATTGTTACATATTCGTCTATATCCTTCGGTGTTACGTAAAGTTCTCCAATCCTTGGCTCTAGAAGCTCTCTTATGAGCCTAATTTTTTCATTATGTGTAAATGTTTTTATGGAGCTTGGAAAATACTCATGAAGACTGTCTAAGGTGTCATTTACAATTGTAGCCGACTCAATTACTGTTGGTATGCCTATGGCTATAACATCTACTCCAAGTGTTTCTCTGCACAAGCCAGTTCGGTGGTTTCCTACACCGGAGCCAGGATTAATTCCGGTATCAGAAACCTGAATAGTATTTATGAGACGTTTTGCACTTCTTGCAGCCAATGAGTCTATTGCGATTACAACATCCGGTTTTACTTCATTAATTATACCCTTTAGCATAAACGCCGTCTCCATACCCGTCTGTGCCATAACTCCGGGAGCTATGGCATTTATTGTATACCTTCCATTACTGCTAACGTCTATATTATCGATAGTTCTAGGTCCCAAGGCATCAGGTGTTGCTTCCCTGTTTCCCAGTCCAACTACCAATATTTTTTTTCGGCCATCTAATAGTTCCTCGATATTTTGTGATAATTCATCAAATGCATCTGTAATATTCTCCCTGTCCGCTTCAAATGTTAAATAATGCCCAATTGGCTTTCCCATAGCCTCTGCGCCATCGTCAGTCTCAATAATAACAGTTGTAACCTTTACATTGCCCTTGTACTCTTCATTCAACACAACTCCACTTATCTCAACATTTGTGCCTTCATAGCTCTCTTTTGCCTCAATCGCAAGGTCTGTTCTAATATTCATGATGCCTCCATAAAAATATGTTTAATTTTTTATTGACATTATCCCCCAAATAATATAAACTATTCTAGTGTGTTTACATGAGACACGTCCGCGTCTATGAAGTGTAAACTTTGAACATAATGATTTCTAACTCTCTCAATGAAATCATAGCAACAATTCATTATAACAAATATGTGGAGGTGGACAGATTGGCTAATATTAAATCTGCAAAGAAAAGAATCTTAGTTACTAAGACTAAAACTGAAAGAAATAAGGCAATCAAATCAACTGTTAAGACTGCAATCAAGAAAGTAGACGCTGCTATCGCTGCTAACGATAAGGCTGCTGCACAGGCTGCTTTAAAGGATGCTACAGTTGTAATCGATAAAGCTGCTAAGAAGAAAATTTATCATAAGAACAATGCTTCTAGAAAAGTTTCTCGTTTAGCACAGGCTGTTAACAAAATGGCTTAATACTTTATGTATATTAAGAAACAGGCAATCATTAACCCATTGCCTGTTTTTTTATTTGCTAAAAAATTGCGTCCTATCAATAAAAACACTCTGTGAGATGTGCATACTTCCCTCATGAGCGAGGAATTTAGGGCGTTGAAGCGGACTTGTCCACTTTGTTCTTCTTCTCTAGCTGCTAAACTTAATTATCATCATTTCAACTGCTACTTTATCTGATATATTTCCCAATTTAACATCATGTTCTACTGCAATGCAATCTTCCATAGCCGACCTTATGGCCTGCATTGAAAAATTCTTAACCTGGGGCATTGTTTTTCCATATATATATGATGATATTCCTGTCTTTGATTCTATCTCATTCTTTGACATTCTCTTGTCTGTTAGTTCTCTAAGCTGAAGCATAATATTAAACTGTCTTGAGAGCATATACAATATCTTAAGAGGTGCCTCCTTGTTAACAATGAGGTCGTAATACATATCAAGTGCCTTTGTCTTTCTCTTATTTCCCATAGCCTCAATCATCTCAAATATTTTACCGGTAATTTCAGGTATACATATCTCATTAATATCGCTTATTGTAATTACATCCCTCTCCATTGTATAGCATAGAAGCTTTTCAATCTCTCTGGATATTTTTTCCATATCATCTCCAAGGCAATCTATAAGATAATCCATGGTATCTCTTGTTATCTTTTTGTTATCTTTGCTAAGCTTTCCAAGAATCCATTTCATAATGTCATCTCGCTTAAGCCTATTACATTCACACAAATAGCCCTTTGACTTAGCAAGCTTGTACATCCTGCTTCTCTTATCAACCTCCTGCTCAACAAAAATAAAATATGTTGTTTCAGGTACATTTTGCAAATAATCTATTATCTCATCACATGGAGATTTGAAATACTCTGTATTCTCCATAATAATAAGTCTGCGTTCAGAAAAGAAAGGCATTGTCTCACTTAGATCAATTACCTCCTTGGGATTGATTTTCTTTCCTTCATATGTATTTCTATTCATAGTATCGTCAGATGCCACAATTGCGTCGCTTAGCATCCGCTTAACTGCATTCTTCGTATACTCTTCAATACCATATATGAGATATAAATTTTTGAATTGTCCACTTTTTATATCTTTTCTTATATTTTCCATGCTAATCTCCATTTCCAAGTAATGCAGCCTTAATAAAACAATTTCATATATTCCATTATAACTGTCTTGTTCAACCTGATTTCTGAATTATTCCCAATAATTATATCTGTAATTTATGTTATTGTAAATAACCACTTACATAATATCTTCCCCTCTTATATGTTACCCTCACTTCTCCATACATTGCTGTATTAATATGTGAAATATTATGTTCATTAAGTCTTTCGATTGTCTCCTTATGAGGATGACCATACCGGTTATCAACACCACTGGATATCAGACCATATTCCGGAGACGACTTACCAAGAAACGCATCACAGGAGGAGTTCTTTGAGCCATGATGTCCAAGCTTGATAACATCACATTCAATGTTCTCATCTAAAATATTTTGTTCTCCTTCACTTCCCAAATCCCCCATGCACATCATGGAAAAATCTTCATATTCTATTCTCATTACAGTTGATAATTCATTCTTGTCATCTGACTCCATGTTTTTACCGGGATACAGGCATATAAGAGATAATTTTTTGTTAACTATCTTCATATCTTTGTGTAAATATACAACCTTTATGTTTTTCTGTAATGCACTTTGTTCTAGCTCCACATAACTGTCATCATGTTCTTCAATGTCTGGAAGATAGAGACAATCCACCATATTATCATCCAGCAGTTCCTTAACCGCATTAATATGATCTGCATCCATGTGGGTAACAATTACTCCATCTAATCTTCCTATCCCTGAAGCCTTAAGATATGATTGAATTCTGTATTTATACACATTCTCCACGTCACTGCTTCCAGCGTCTATCATATATGCTGCTCCATTATCATTATGTATTAATATGCAGTCTCCCTGTCCGACATCTATGGCAGAGACATAAAAATCTACATTTCTGGTTTTTATCAAAATAAATATAATTGCCACTATATACATTGTCAATATTCTATAAGATTTCCTTCTTATGACAAAATATGAAATCACCAAAACACTTACATAAAAGATAACAATTACATATATTTTCGGTTGTCCACTGACAATATTGTTATATGGCATTTTTTTAACAATATATGCAATAAATTCATACATTTGCAAAATTATGTATCCTATTCCTGCTATAAACCTTGCCGGAGCAATTGAAAACATTCCAACTATCCCGGATAAAAAGCCGGAAATAAGCACGAGACTCATGAGAGGTACAGCTATTAAATTTACCACAAATCCATATAAGGGAATTTCATAATATAACAGCATAGTCATTGGGAGAGTAAATGTCTGTATACACAGAAGTACCACCACGCCGTTATCACTGATAGCTGAACCAATACATATGCCGGCAATAGCTGAAAACGACAGCAAAAAGCCTGAGTTATATATCACATACGGACAGTCAAGCATTAGCAGCACGGCAGCCAGTGCTGCAGCTGACGCAAGATCATAGCTTCTGCCAAGTATTTGTGCAAATATATTCACGGAAAACATTATCAGTGCCCTGTTAATTGAGGCGCTGTCACCTATCATCATGCCAAACAAAATAATTACACTTATTGAAACTATTCCTGAAACAATATATCTGAGCCTTTTTCTAAAAAGCTTAAAAATCATCATTCCAACAATTGAAAGATGTATTCCGGAAATTGCAAGAATATGAGAAATCCCAGTTATCCTGTAATTCTCTATAACCTCATCTGACAGGTTGTCCCTTACTCCCACGGTTATTGCACATATTGTATCAGCAGTATTTTTGTCCCACACAGAATAAATACTATTTACATATTTTTCACGAAGCTTTTGAAGAAATGCATATACCTCATTTCTCTTGCCATCTATTATATCAACTTCAATTGCTTCGATTTTTCTGGTATATCCCATGGAATTGCAATATAACTGCTCACTGAAATTTCCCGGATTTCTACCATTTTCAAATTTCCCGGTTGTACCTGTTATACGCACATAATTTCCAATTTCAGCATTACCAAGTGTTTCTAAATATACCGATACATAAATATCGTCAATGTATAATTTTGCAGTTTTTTCCTTTTCGTCAATTCTGTCAATGTTTCCTGTTACTACAACCTCAGTGCCTTCAGCATTATTCCATTTCTTTACCCGATTGTCATAGCTATCATAGCTTGTATTTGCAAATATGAATACTGCACATAGAAATACACAATACAGCATGCTTATTTTCTTTATTTTTCCTGCCAGAAAAATAAAAATGGACATCAAAATAAAGCTTATGATATCCATTACTTTTAAAGCCGCTGCAATCTCTCCCAGTGCAAAAGACATCACTAAATAAATTAATGGTCTCTTAATTTCGGTTTCTCCTATTCACTTTTTGTATCTACAATATCAAGATTCCTTACAAAGAAATCCTTTAATGAAATCTTATCATGAAATACTTTATTAGTTTCACCATTGATACTAATCTGAACCTTGTTAACATATGATAATTCACATAGAGAATTAACTATTGAATATAACTCAGCTTCATATGAAATATCAATTGCTTCACTTAGAAATGTACCATCAAAATTCACATAACATATTCCATCCTTCGTTGAAATACTGTTAAGCTTAACATCTGCCGGTATTGTTCTCTTTAATGTATCATCAGAGCAGCCCTTTTGAAGCTGTTCAATAATGAATTTCTCCATTGAGGTGTTAGTTGAATACACGCCACTGACTGTCTTTGGAACCAATTTTTCACCTTTGCTGTCAGCAAAATACACTATCGCTTCTCTATTCTCGTACGAATTGATTGTGGAACCTGAATTGTCTATAAAATCGGTTGCCTTCATATTACCAACGCTCTTTCCTTGAGAATCAGCAAGTGGTTCACCTTTTATTGTAAAGCTGACATAATCAATACCATATATCTGAGCCATTGTAAGCACAATTGCAGACCTGCAAAGTATTTCTCTCGTCTTTTTCATCTCAAGGTATTCCTGTGTAAAATCAATATATAGAACACTATCTTCGACATTCCAGTTCGTAATTTTCACTGAGCTTGGAAGTGCCGTAACATTATTAATCTCACTGGCGGTCTCATTCATTGAACTTATGAATTCCTCCACAAGTTCTTTGGTTGTTGTGGCCTTTGTATAATAATTAGTTGCTTCAAGCTTTGTCTCATTCTTATTGATATAATATAAATAATACTTCTTTTCATCCTTATGTGATGAAGATCTGCATCCGGTTATCATACATGGTATAAATGTAATTACAATACAAATACACAAAACTCTGTATATATTTTTCAATTTGCTCACATTCTCCTTCATTCAAACCTACTTCTGTACTATATTGTCTCTTGATATCTTAACTATTTTAACATAATTGAGCGGTATTCTTACAGTAAATGTTGTACCCTCATTTTCCTTGCTATATACCTTAATTGCCCCTCTATGCATCAATATAATGTTCTTTGTAATTGCAAGTCCCAGTCCTGTTCCACCTGTCTCTCTGGATCGTGTCTTATCCACTCGGTAAAAACGTTCAAATATCATTTCCTGTGATTCCTCCGGAACGCCTATACCGCTATCCTCTACCTTCACATAAAAATACTTATGATCCGCATTCAGTGATACATGAACCCATCCATCAAGTACATTATACTTGATAGCATTTTCAACAAGATTGGAAATTGCACTTGTAAGCTTTACCTCGTCAACCTGTGCAAGAACCGGTCTGAAGCTTTCAAGAACAAGCTCAATATTTCTCTTTGCTGCAATCGGTCTTAATCGTTTCAAAATAAGCTCAACCATTTCATTAATATTAACTTCAGAAATGTTCAAGTCTGTTGACTTTTTATCCATCTTAACAAGAGTAAGAAGATCTGAAATAATATCATTTTCTCTATCTATCTCGGCTACAATATCAGTCATGAAATCTCTATATAATTCAGCCGGAACATTTTCCTGTGTTATAAGTGAATCGGCAAGTACCTTAATTGATGTCATAGGTGTTTTAAGCTCATGAGAAACATTCGACACAAACTCCTGTCTTGAATCATCAACCTTCTTAATCTTCTCCAGCATCTCATTAAATGCATCGCTTATCTGTACCGTCTCCGTATATCCCTTAACATCAATCTTCGAGTCAAGATTACCCTCGCTTATATTATCAATAGACTTCTCTATTTCCTTAAATGGCTTGATAAAAAGCTTGGATGCATACACAGATACTGCTATAAGAATAACTATAATAATTATGTCCACAAGAACACATGTATTCTTTATGGACTTAAGTGCCTCTCTTACATCATATGTAGAAAATGTAACAAGCATTGTACCTAGAGTATCATCTCCTGATACTATTGGAAGTGCTATCTCAATATAGTGTTCAGAATTATTATAATAAGAAATTGTCTCACCGCCAAAGCTCTTAATAACATTCTCGGAAATGCATATCTTATTATTGTCCATCATATAAGTATCTTCTATGATTCTAAAATTCTTATCAGTTACAATAATTCTTCCGTCATACATGGCAGAAAGCTGAGAAAGCTCTGCACTAACAGAAACAACATCAGGGTTTTCAAAGAAGCCTTCGCTGACAATATGACTTCTTATAATATTACACTGTCCAAGAAGTCTTTCCATCTTTTGGTCAACCATCTTATCTTCTGTTGTTTTGAGCTGAATGACGTTAACTATGGTAAGCGGTATAATACACAGAAATATTGAAAAAACAAGAATTACAAACCTAATACTTCTAAGATATTTATTTTTTATTCTAATTCTTTTTAATATTTTCATTAGGTCAGCTCACTATTCCTTAAAATAGTATCCCACGCCCCACTTAGTATGTACATACTTTGGCTCGCTGGGATTATTCTCTATCTTCTCTCTAAGTCTTCTAACATGAACATCTACTGTTCTTACATCTCCAGGATACTCATATCCCCACACAATGTTAAGAAGCTTCTCTCTTCCATATACCTTATTAGGATTCATAACAAGAAGCTCAAGCAAATCAAATTCTTTAGCTGTAAGATTAATCTCTCTATCCTCAATAAACACTCTTCTTCCATCAAGATCAAGCTTTAGATCATTCTTAATAATTGTCTTATCCTCATCTTCTTTTTGAACCTTTTTGCTGCTACGTCTGATAATAGCTTTGATTCTGGCTTTCACCTCTAATATGTTAAATGGCTTGGTAATATAATCATCTGCGCCATATTCCAAACCAAGAATCTTGTCCATATCATCCCCTTTAGCTGTTAACATAATAATTGGCATGGATGAAAATTCCCTTATCTTCTGGCATACTTCAAATCCGTTAAGCTTTGGCAGCATCACGTCAAGCAACACCATACTGTACTCTGTATGAGAAGCAAGCTCCACAGCCTCTTCACCATCATATGCACAGTCTACAATCATATTATCCTGCTCAAGGCTAAACTTCAGCCCTTTAACAATTGACTTTTCATCATCAACTACTAAAATCTTATTCTCCATGTCTGTTTCCTTTCTATCAAAATATCAGTTCACTGATATACTGTCTTTAATTTTAGAAAATGCACTTTCCTTGATGCCACTGATATTCATAATATCAGAAATATCTGTAAAAGGTCCATTGTTCTCTCTGTATGAAATAATGGCATCCGCCTTAGCTTCGCCAATTCCACTTAGTGTCATAAGCATATTCTTATCTGCCGTGTTAATATTTATCTTTCCAGTACCTGTAGGTGTATCGCCACTTGGCTCTTCACTCTGAATGGTTGTCTCGTCGACTGCCGG
>CAZBKO010000060.1:6901-13301 GCA_964492545.1 uncultured Lachnospiraceae bacterium | reverse complement strand
AACAGCTTTATTGAGGATGCAACTGGTAATACTCTTGAAATAACAGCAGATAAGCAGTGTCCGAAATATTATTATTGCCAGGTGTCAAATGGAGTTTCCACAGATAATATAAGATTTGCCATAAATATTGACAGTGGTCTTACAGTGGAGAATTACAATTCACATGTAACTGTATTATATGGTGAGGTGACAACACTGACTGTGGATGCTGTGAGTAATGATGATGAGATACAATACCGCTGGCAGTCATATAATGATGATGATGGCTGGGTGGATATTGATAATGCCACAGAAAATACATGCGATATTGAAGGAAGCTATGATATGCCTGATAAGATAAAATGCTATTTATCAGACAGCTATTCAAGCAGGGAAGCCGTGTTCAATCTCTCTTTGGATACAGGACTTAGATGTGAAGTGGCAAATGATAATGTAACAGTGGAGTATCAGGATTCAAAGATACTTAAGGTAAGGGCAGAGAGTATTATTGGAAGAAATCTTACCTTTGAGTGGACCAAGGAAACAAGCAGTGGAATGTACACAATAGATGGTGCATACAGCAACAGCTACGAGGTGGAAGGAAATGCTCAGGCAGACGGAATTTACCATTGCTACATAACTGATGGTCTGACCTAGGTAGATAATAAGTTCACAGTAACGCTTGATAGTGGACTTAGTGTTGGAGCTGTCAACGAAGAAGAGGTTGCTATAACCTATGGAGGAACCCGTGTTCTCAGTGTAAATGCAACAAGCAGCCACGGATTACCGCTGACTTACCAGTGGCGCACCATAGATGCAAACGGAACAGATGCTATAATAACAAATGCAAAGACAAGTTCCTACACTGTAACAGGTAATACTGCTCTAAAGAAAACCTACTATTGTAAAATATCTGATGGAATAACAACAAGAAATTATTATTTTCACACCGGGTTAGACACAGGTCTTCACGTGGAAGCAGTGTCAGAGGTTGCTGTAGAGTATGAAGCGGATTATGATTTAACCGTAACAGCAAGCAGTGATACAGGAAGAACGATAACATATAAATGGTATTATTATGACGAATTTGAGCGTGAAGAGGTACTTATAGCGGATGTAGTTCGTCCGAGATATACCGTAAGAGCTGATAAGGACATGCGTTCACAATACATTTGTAAAGTATCAGATGGCGTTGTTACGAAGAGTGTTGTAATACATATAAGCATCGATTCTGGGCTCAGTGTAGATTATAAGCCTTCAATAGAAGCAGAATATGGCTCGTATGTGCCACTTCATATTAATGCCGCAAGCAGTGCCGGCAGAAATATAACATATCAATGGTATGAATGTGGCAAAGAGAATACTGTAATAAGTGGTGCTAAGGAAGCTACATATGTTGTTAAGGCCGACGTGAGCGGCGGTTCAAAATATATGTGCAGAATCAGGGACGGAGTTGTAACAAAGGATATAGTTATGAGTGTTATCCTTACGATGGACACAGTTGTCAGAGCATACCGCGAAAACGTAGCTGTGGTAATCGGTGATGAATGTGAACTTCGTGTTGTCGCATCAAATGATAAAAATATTGCAACATACAGCTGGTATCAGAAAATTTCCAGCGAAGATGGCAGTGTAAGCGACAATGTACCTTTGTTTAAAGAGACAGCAAATACATATACATTTGAAATGGGTGAGGATACAGCCGGAACATATAGCTGTGTATGCCTTGACATTGCAGGTGCAGAAAAAACAGTGACATTTAATGTGGGCATAGATTCAGGCTTCTATCTGAAGAATGCAGGGAAAAAGGTTCCTGTGCATATGGATGATGAGGAAGTGACAATAGAGAACGAAGCTAATAGCGATTATGGAAATGAGCTTGAATACACCTGGTACTCGTATGATAAGGGCTTAAATGAATATGTGCTTCTTGAAAATGAGACAGATGTGAATTATTTGGTTTCCACTGATGCATCAGATGGAGATTTGTTTAAATGTGTTGTGACAGACGGATATTCTCAGGGAGAAGTTATCTATGTTATATCAAGAAATAAAGGTATAAATATAACAAATAATGAGTTTAATGAAATTGAATTGGAACAGGGCGAAAATACACTTTTGTCAGTAACGGCAGAAAGCGATGAGGCACTTGCACTCAGTTATCAGTGGTACAGAGCAGACTCCTTATATTCCGACAGAGCAAATTACCGTGTATTAACAGGAAGTAATAAGTCATCAATACAGATTACTGGAACATATGATACAGATTTATCTTATAAATGTGTTGTGAGCGATGGCTTTGGAAGTAAGAGTGTATATTTTAATATACCTAAGGACAATAGCCTGAATATTGAGTATATTGGCGATGTAAATATACCATATGGCGAATCGGTGGTTTTGGCTCCTAGGGTAACCAGCAGTGTAGATGGAAATATTACATATAGATGGGAATCTGATACATTGGAGGCATTGGGAACAGCCTCAAGCTATGAGCTTATGCCGGCGCTCGAGCTGCCATCATTCATAAAATGCTACATAAGTGATGGAGTTTCAGAGAGCTGCATAGTATACAATATCAATGTGGACACAGGCTTTAGGGTATCAGATGATAAGTCGCTTACATCAGATGATGAAGGCAATGTAAATATGAAGGTTACAGCAGTCAGCAATTTCTCAGATCATATAACATATTCGTGGTACAGAGAAGTATGTAATGGAGTAATGGGTGAATATGTGAGAAAATATCTGGAAGCTCCTGACAGTAATTCATATGCGGCACATGTAGATAGCGAAACAGCAGCTGCGTATGTGTGTATTGTGAGTGATGGATACAATACAAAAGCGGTGAAATTCTCCATTAACTCAAGTAAAAAGCTTATCCCTGTTGACGACCACGATGTGTACAATAGAGCAGGTGATACACAGACTCTTGAATCTGAGGTTGTATCTGAGGATGATAAAGAGCTGACATATTGCTGGTATATGGTTAGTGATGGCAGCAGTGAAACAAATATGAATTATTCCCTGGATAAATACACCGACAGCATAGACGTTGAGTGTACAAAAGAGGGAAATACAGTATATAGCTGTATAGTAAGTGACGGAGATACATTTGTAATTGAGATATTTAATGTATTTACTGCCAGCGAAGATCTACAGTTAAGCCAAAGCATAACAGTGGAGGATGGCAATGAAATAAGAAAAGTATACAAGGATGATGATTTTAATTTGTATGCAGAGTCAGACGGCGATGGTGAATTGACATACACAAGCAGCGATACAGATATAGTAGTAGTTGATGATTTTGGAAATGTTACAATTCAGGGCGCCGGAAGTGCAACTATCACAATTGATGCGTCTGAGACTGAAATGTATAAGCCTGCCAGCAAGGAGGTTAATATCATTGTAATGCCGATGACGATTAAGGCATCAAATGCTGTTTTAAGTGGTAATACAACATATACCGGCAGCAGTGTTAAGCCAAAGCTTATCATAACTGATAATTCTTATTTTGAGGATGAGCTTGTATATGGTACAGATTATACAGCAAGCTACAGCAACAATGTGAAGGTTGGAACAGCATCTGTAAAAGTTGTCTGCAAGGGAAATTATACAGGAACATTTACAAAAACATTTACAATTGCAAGGAAGAAGCTGCAGTCTTCAAATATTAAGCTATCAACCACTTCCTATACTTACAATGGAAAGCTTCGCAATCCATTTGTGTCAGTGAAGGATGGAAGCAGAACCATGAAGCTTGGAACTGATTATACAATAGCCTACAGTAATAATAAGAATGTAGGTACGGCATATGTAAAGGTTACAGGTAAGGGAAACTATACAGGAACAGTTGCAAAAGCATTTGTAATTAACCCGGTTAAGACTGGGGGCAAGAGTTCATCTGTTACAGCCTCTAGCGTAAAGCTTACATGGAGTAAAGTGTCAAATGCAACCGGATATGAGATATACAGATTATCTGGTAAGACATGGAAAAAGGTGGCTGTTGTCAAAGGCTCTGGAACTACAAAATATACAGTGACAAAGCTTGCAGCAGGAACTTCTTATAAATTTAGAGTGAGAGTGTACAGTAAGGTTGGTTCGAAGACCTATGTAAGTGCTTATTCAAAGGATATAAGTGATGTGACACTGCCTGGAACAGTGTCGTTAAAGACTGTGGCGAGCACGGGTAAAAAGATAGTTAGGCCACATGGAAGAAGCTTAGTGGCGTGAGCGGATATCAGGTACAGATATCCACAAGCAAATCATTTAAGTCAGGTAACAGTAGTTATACAGTTAAGAGTACAAGCAAGAGCATACCAAAGCTTAAGAGCAACAAAAAGTATTATGTTAGAGTAAGAGCATACAAGACTGTTAATGGAAAGAAGCAATATGGAAAATGGTCTACTGTGAAGAATGTTAAATGTAAATAGAATTTATAGTACAAAAAAAGAAGACTGCTAACCGATTGGTTAACAGTCTTCTTAATATCTAAGTAAATTACTGTGCTGAGATAGCTTCAGCAGGACATCCAGCTTCGCAAGCTCCACAATCAACGCATGTATCTGCATCGATTACGTACTTACCATCTCCTTCAGAGATAGCTCCAACTGGGCATGTATCTGCACAAGCTCCACACATTACGCATGAATCTGAAATTACGTGTGCCATTATAGTATCCTCCTTCCAATCATTATTAGTTACATTTTAATACAAATATCTTAATATTACAAGTATTTTCGAGTGTCCGAAAAACCTTTCATTATGATATCCTTTGCGTGTACTGCTTCTTCTTTTGTAGCAGCTTCAGTACCCTTAAGAGGGTATGGAATGCCGAGATTTTCGTACTTTACCTCTCCCATGGTATGGTAGGGAAGTACGTCAAGAGCCTTGATATTGTTAAGCTTCGCCATAAAAGCACCAAGCTTGTAGAGATAATCATCATTGAGTGTTAAACCGGGTACAACAACGTGACGAATCCATACATCTATATGCTTCTTCGACAAATACTCTGCAAATTTGAGAATATTTGTATTGCTCTGCTGTGTAAGTTCAAGGTGTTCCTTTGGGTCAATATGCTTAATATCAAGCATTACAAGGTCGGTGTACTTCATAAGCTCATCTACCTTTGCAAGGTTGTCCGCACTGTCAGGATTGAACATAATACCTGATGTATCGAGACATGTATGAATATTTTTAGCTTTGGCCTTGGAAAATAGTTCCGTGATAAAATCCATTTGCATCATAGGCTCGCCACCGGTAAGGGTAATACCACCGTTTTTTAGAAATGGTACATAGCGGTCATAATCTTCTAGAATTTCATCAGCAGTCTTTGTTTCTTGAAAATTTTTAGGCAGCCATGTGTCCGGATTGTGGCAGTATTTGCAGCGCATAGGACAGCCCTGCATAAATACCACATAACGAACACCGGGACCGTCAACGGTCCCGAAAGTTTCAATAGAATGAATGTGTCCTGGCATTAATTACATAGCCTGATGGAATGTACGTGAAATAACGTCATCCTGCTGTTCCTTTGTTAATTTAATGAAGTTTACAGCATAACCTGAAACTCTGATTGTTAACTGAGGGTAATTCTCTGGATGTGCCTGAGCATCAAGTAATGTCTCTCTTGTTAACACGTTAACATTTAAATGGTGTCCACCTTTTTCTACATATCCGTCAAGCATTGATACTAAATTGTCAATCTGCTGTTCATTTACGTGTACCATAATAAAATTCCTCCTTATAAAGTTGTAGATTTATTTGTAATTATTACTGATTATCTATATCAGCTAAGTTAGGGATGTTGCAAGCTCCGTTGCTACAGTCTGCGAAATCCATAACAAATGTTGATCCATCTTTACCAAGTGCATCAGGGATGATTGTAAATGTATTTGAAATACCATCCTGTGCATTTCTGAAGTTAAGTTTTGCTACTGATGAAAGTGAAGCTAAAGCACCGTGAGTATCTCTTCCGTGCATTGGGTTAGCACCTGGAGCTAATGGCTGTCCCATCTTTCTTCCGTCTGGTGTGTTACCTGTCTTCTTACCATATACAACGTTAGAAGTAATTGTAAGGATTGACATTGTTGGAACACTGTCTCTGTATGTGTGGTGCTTTCTGATCTTATCCATGAATGTATCAACAAGATCTCTGGCGATTGTATCAACTCTATCATCGTTGTTTCCGTATTTAGGGAAATCTCCTTCAACTTCGAAATCAACTACGATGCCGTTCTCATCTTTGATTGGCTTAACCTTAGCATATTTGATTGCACTAAGTGAATCAGCTACACATGAAAGTCCGGCAATACCTGTTGCGAAATATCTCTTAACGTCTCTGTCATGAAGAGCCATCTGGATTTTTTCGTAGCAGTATTTATCATGCATGTAATGGATAACATTTAATGTATTTACATATACA
>CAZBKO010000060.1:1626-6891 GCA_964492545.1 uncultured Lachnospiraceae bacterium | reverse complement strand
CCATTCCATCATCTGATCGAATTTTTCCATAACATCTTCGTATGTTAAATATCCATCAGCATCAACTTCGCACTTCTGGTACTTAGGTCCAACCTGAATCTTAAGTCTCTCGTCCATACCACCATTGATTCCGTATAACATACATTTTGCAAGGTTTGCTCTAGCTCCGAAGAACTGCATTTCCTTACCAACACGCATTGAAGATACACAACAAGCGATAGCGTAATCATCACCATGTGTTACTCTCATTAAGTCATCATTTTCATACTGAATTGATGAAGACTTGATTGACATAGCAGCACAGAAACGCTTGAAGTTAGTTGGAAGGTTCTTAGACCAAAGTACTGTTAAGTTTGGTTCTGGAGCTGTTCCTAAGTTATCAAGTGTGTGTAAATATCTGAATGAAGATTTTGTTACAAGTGGACGTCCATCAACACCAACACCACCGATTGACTCAGATACCCATGTAGGATCTCCAGAGAATAATGAGTTGTATTCTGGTGTACGAGCAAATTTAACAAGTCTTAATTTCATGATTAAGTGGTCAATTAACTGCTGAGCTTCCTTCTCGTCGATAACACCATTCTGAAGATCTCTTTCAATGAAGATATCGATGAATGTAGATGTACGACCAAATGACATAGCAGCACCGTTCTGATCTTTAACTGCAGCAAGGTATCCAAAGTATGTCCACTGAATAGCTTCCTTAGCTGACTTAGCTGGCTTAGAAATATCACATCCGTAAATATTACCAAGTTCTTTTAATTCTCCAAGTGCTCTGATCTGTTCCTGTAATTCTTCACGAAGACGAATGTTCTTAGATGTCATTCTTACAAGTGAAGTATCTAACTGATGCTTCTTGTCTTCGATTAAGTAATCAACACCGTAAAGAGCAACTCTTCTGTAGTCACCGATGATACGTCCACGACCATAAGCATCTGGAAGACCTGTGATGATTGCAGCATGTCTTGCAGCTCTCATCTCTGGTGTGTATACATCGAAAACACCCTGATTATGTGTTTTTCTATATTTTGTAAAGATATCAACAACTTCCTGGTCTACTGCGTAGCCATTTTCCTTACAAGCATTGATAGCCATCTTGATACCGCCGTATGGCTGTAATGAACGCTTAAAAGGTTTGTCTGTCTGAAATCCAACGATAGTTTCAAGTTCTTTATTTAAATAACCAGCTTCATGAGATGTGATACCGGAAACGATCTTAGTATCCATATCAAGAACGCCGCCTGCTTCTCTTTCCTGCTTAGAAAGGTCCATTACCTGAGCCCACAATTTAGTTGTGGCTTCTGTTGGTCCTTCAAGGAAAGAATCATCTCCTTCGTATAGTGTATAATTCTTCTGAATAAAGTTGCGGACATTAACTTCTCTCTGCCATTTTCCGCCTACAAAGCCATTCCATTCTTCGTACATAGCAATTTCCTCCTGCTTGTTAATTATATTCTTCTGTTTCAGGTTCATTATATATATAAGGAGAAAATAAGTCAATCTAAAATTGTACTTTTTTGAATACTGTATACAATTTAGTACAATGTTAAAAATTTATCAATGTAAAAAGTAAGTAAAATGATATTTATTTTACAAATATTTTATAATTGCGATGATATGATGTATTTGTAAAACAAAAGAATGATTGAAAGGTGGATGAACAATGTTTTTCAGAATATTGAAGAAAGATTTAATGAGAAAAAAAGGTATAAACATAATCCTGTTTGTGTTTATGCTGTTGTCTACAGTATTTGTTGCCAGCAGCGTGAATAATATTCTTGTTGTATCAAATGCTACAAATTACTGTATGACCATGGGAAATGTGGCGGATGAATTTATTGCGGCTTATGAACCGGGAAGCGGGAAAATTAATCAATGGCTTAAGCAGGAGGGCGTTAAGTATTGTGACAGCTACTCAGTTAACCCGGGTATTTTTATTTCCAAATCAAATATCACGGAATTTGATGGAAAAGCAGGAGATAAGTATACAATTGATAATTCCATTATGCTTATCAAGCAGTGGAAGGATAATTTGAAAGTGTTTGATAGTAATAAGGAAGAGTTTGAGCTTGGTGCAGGTGAAATTGCAATGCAGCAGAATGAACTTGATAACAATAATCTGGATGTGGGTGACAAAATAACATTAGCCTTCGGGAATTATGAAAAAACATTCACAGTGAAGTGTGCGATACTTGATCCGGCATTTGGCGGCGAGTACATAGGGATGTCAAGATATGTTATTAGTGATATGGATTATGAAGAAATTATTTCTAATAAAGAGTCAATTTCTCTTGCATATTGCTTCGGAATCGAGACAGATGA
This sequence comes from uncultured Lachnospiraceae bacterium, assembly GCA_964492545.1. Taxonomy (GTDB): domain Bacteria; phylum Bacillota; class Clostridia; order Lachnospirales; family Lachnospiraceae; genus RGIG1934. The sequence continues at coordinate 4,566 of CAZBKO010000060.1, read as the reverse complement.
CACAGCTGCATTTATGAAGGAGTTTAATAAGAACGGATTTGATGTAATTGTCAGTATCGACAAGGAAATGTTCAAAATGAGTTATGTTATGACAATGATTACAGCGGGCATGCTTATTGTCGTTGGTGTTTGCCTCATAATAATTGCATTTCTTATATTAAGATTTACAATTGTTTTTACGCTGGAGGAAGATTACAAGCAGATTGGAATTATGAAGGCCATCGGTATAAGAAATCTTGGAATTAAACAGATATATCTGGTCAAATATTTTGCACTGGTATTTGTGGCGGCATTGCTTGGATGCTTTATCAGCTTCCCTGTAAGTGACGTAATGCTCACAAGCGTAACTAAGTCAATGATGACAGAGGATGGCAGTTCAAATATTTTTGTAAATATTTTGTGTTCTATATTAGTTATGGTGGTTGTTATGGGCCTCTGTTATTTAAGCGCTAACAAGCTTAAGAAATTCACAGCAATCGAGGCAATTAGAAATGGTGAGACAGGAGAGCGATTTAATAGAAAAACTCCTCTAAAGCTTCACAAATCAAGGCTTTCAGGTGTGATGTCTTTTCTTGCAGGAAATGATATTTTATCTGACATCAAGAAATATATCGTGTTAATTCTTACATTTGCAATCGGCATGGTAATAATTATTCTTCCTATTAACACAATCACAACCATGGGAAGTGATGAGATGGCAAAGAATTTTGCAATTGATATAGATGCAGATTTCTTCATATCTTCTGAAAATATTGCCCGAGATAACAGCTTTGTCAATCTCGATACAAAATATATTGATAATGATATTTCTACATTGAAAAGAGATTTCAGCAAGAAAGGCTATACGCTTGATATTAATACTTTGCTGTTCTTTTCAGCACCGGTGTATGTGGAAAATGAGGATGAGGTCAGTGCAAATGTAGTTGTTGAGCCATATGGCAGCGACGGTGAATATATGGAGCTGACTAAGGGTACAACACCGATTGAGGAAAATGAGATTGCTGTTTCAGAAATGCTTATGAAGGACATGGGCGTAGAGGTTGGCGATACAATTAATGTGAGTGTAAATGATGAGTTTAAGCCATTTGTTATAACAGGCAGTTATCAGAATTTCATGCAAATGGGAAAAAGCATGTTTGTTAATTCTAAGGTTGATATTGCAGACAAGAAATTGACGGCTTTGTGGTATTACCAGTGTCGAATTCTTGGCGATGCTTCTGTGAAGGACGTAACAAAAAATATGACTGAGTATAATATTTTGAGTACAAATGACATTATGAATCAGCAGCTTGGTGGAACAACATCACAGCTTGACGGCATAAAAATTCTGGTTGTTATTTTGATTTGCTTTGTCAATATTTTGATAACAATGCTGATGGTAAGAATCTTCGTAATGGGTGAAAGAGGACAGATTGCAATGATGAGAAGTATTGGATTTTCACTTAAATCCACAAGAAAGCATCAGGTTATCAGAATTGGAATTATCTTGTTTATATCAGAGGTACTGGGCGTTGGTCTGTCAGCATTGCTTAATAATATTGCCTTGAGACCAATATTTGGCATGATGGGAGCCACTCATATAAAAATACAGGTTAATCCTCTTGAGGTGTATCTGATTTATCCGGCAATAATTCTTGTGATTACAATGTTTGCCGCATATATTGCAACGACTGCAATTAAGAAACTGAACATTATGGAAATCAACAACATGGAATAGGAGAGAAAATTATGGAATCATTAAAGGTTAAGGATTTATGTAAAACATATATAGTGGATAAGAGACAGAATAATGTACTTAGAAATGTGAATTTTAAGATTGAGCAGGGGGAAATGGTTGCAGTTATGGGACCTTCCGGCTCAGGAAAGACGACACTGCTATATGCGGTGAGCGGTATGGACAGTGCAACAGCGGGAAAAGTTGATTTCTTTGGAAAAGAGCTGGTTACTCTTAATGATAAGGAAGTTAGCGCAGTTCGTTTAAATGAAATGGGATTTGTTTTTCAGCAGATGTATATGCTAAAGAATTTGTCTATATTTGATAATATTGTTTTGCCTGCATACCAGGCGAAGTCTAAGAATAGAAGCCGCAGTGAAATCAACGATTATGCTTTGAAGCTTATGAAGAAGCTGGGTATTAATGATGTTGCAGATAATGATATTAATGAGGTTTCAGGCGGTCAGCTTCAAAGAGCCTGCATTTGCAGAAGTCTAATTAACAAGCCTAGAATTATTTTTGCAGATGAGCCAACAGGCGCCCTTAACAAGCAGTCATCAAAGGAAGTTATGGATATTTTCAATGATATTAATAAAGAGGGAACAAGCATTATGCTTGTAACGCATGATATGAAGGTGGCTGCAAAGTGCCAGCGTATTATGTACATTGAGGATGGAAATATCAGGGATGAGTTTGTTCTTGGGAAGCTTGATTCTGACGCTGATGTGCGTGACAGGGAAAAGAAGCTTAGTAATTGGCTTATGGAGCTTGGGTGGTAGAAGGATATTATAGATGACAATATCTTTCTGTTGAAATATTTTCTCTGTTGGTATATACTATTCCTAGTGATTTACTCACAAATAAATTGCATTATGCAGAACGGAGGAAATTATGGCTACAATAACAAAGGATATGATTATTCATGATATTATTTCTGTAGACGAGGGACTTATTCCAGTGCTTTTAGGAGCAGGAATGCATTGCATCGGATGCCCATCAGCTCAGGGAGAGTCATTGGAAGAAGCTGCAATGGTTCACGGACTTGATCCAGATGCACTTACAGCTGCACTTAATGAATATCTTGCAAATAAATAGACTTTATGAAAGAAACTCGAAAGAGTTTCTTTTTTAATGTACAGGAAATTAGGTCATAGCAATTAAAAACGCTACGCAGAATGTGCACAAATTCGTAAGGAAAATGTCGCTTCGTGATTGAATATGGCGGG
>CAZBKO010000060.1:0-1616 GCA_964492545.1 uncultured Lachnospiraceae bacterium | reverse complement strand
GGGGAAGTCAAGGGATTAACAATGAATTGCCATTTGATGATTTTGGGCATATGGCATCATAAGTAAGCCGAAATGCCCAAAAAAGATGTAATATGAGCTAAAAAACAGTGGAATTGGGTATATACTACAGTTCTATACATGAGATGCCCAAAAAAGATTGAATTTTGGGCATTTTAAGCGAGTGATATGAAAAATTTTCCAAAGCTTATTATATTTATATGCAACAAAAATATTTCGATAGGCAATTGAAATATGAATTGCCATTAAGTGAGACAAAAAAAGCTGCACACCAATGGGAATCATCAGTGTTGCAGCTACTTGTATTATAGATATTAAATTTTGCTTAACTTATTAATAGCGTCATCTTCGATAATACATTCATAATGTTCATCAAAGTAATTAGGTGAAGAAAGAGTAACCTTTATCTTTTCAGCATATTCTGAGAAAATATTGCAAAGTCTGATAAGTTCGGAAGTCTTCTTATCATCAGAGAAAACAATATAGTAGTTGTTATCAGGTGTCTTATACATTGAACTTTCACCCTTAAATAGCTTTTTTGCAAAATGACATGCCGTAATGGCTTGATTAAGAGATGAAAATGAATAACATCTTATTATACGCTCCAGAGGAATATCATATTCGCCGACAGTGACCGCTTTGGGGTCCTGCGTCTTGGAATTGGATTCATCAATAGCATCCTTATTATCCGGTAAGGTATCCTTAATCTGTGAAATAAAGCTGTTAACATCATTAATTAAACCAAGAACACCGGTATCATTATCCTCAATAACCTCAAGCTCATCCTCATCGTCGTCATCATCATCCTCATCATCTTCGTCTGATGGAGCAAACTTGGAAAATCTTGTATCCAATTCTTCGGGGTCTTCAACCTTAGTGATAAGTAGAACTATGCAGTCAGGTGAAACAGGGATAGCTTCAATCATTAATGGAATATCCTCAGCTTCAAAGCCGAATTCATAAGATGCCTGCTGCATCATATCACGAAAAAGATCCTTCGCCTTCTCAGTTCCATAAGCAAGTTCGCTTATTTTGATTTCCCTTGATGCTAAGTCTGATTTATTTAAAGTACATTTTATCTGATTATCATTTATTTTTTCTATTTTCATATAATTACCTCCATTGCATATTGTAGCAAATTAGATAAATATCTATAATATAGTATATAGTATAAACCATTTGCAATTCATATGTAAAGAAAATAAATATAAAAAATTTTTAAATAAGTGTTGCAAACAAAATACAAATAATATATAATGTATCTACAAGGCTTCAGCGAAAGGGGAAGGAGGAAAGGACACGTTATCACCAGATAATAGTGTATTGTTTAGCAAGTATGAAATATTAGATGTTATTGGACAGGGAGGAACAGGTACAGTATACCTGGCAGAACACATAACTTTAGGCGTCAAGAGAGCCGTCAAGTTAATCGAAAAGAATCAGACATCTTCAGAGAGCTTTTTCTACGAAGCTAATATTCTGAAGAATCTTAAGTATCCGGGTATTCCTATTATTTATGATATAGAAGAAGACAATCAATTTTATTACTCAAACTTCGCACATAGAAATTAGCTATGCACCTTGAAAATTCAATACCT
>CAZBKO010000059.1:0-13323 GCA_964492545.1 uncultured Lachnospiraceae bacterium | reverse complement strand
AGCCTCGAACGAGAAAAATCCCAGGCATTTTGCCTGGGACTTTGTCTACAGTCTGGCAGGCTCCGCGAAAGCGGAGCCTGTTCTTGAATTTATCACAAACCTGTATTAATATAGCTATATAAAGTATAGAAAAGGAATAATTATGGTTGAAATACAGGATAAAAGACAAAAATATATAGTGCTTGTGGCTGCATTGATTCTTTTAGTAGGACTTCTTGATAACACATATTTTTATTACAAGCAGACCGTTATAAGAATAACAGAAATTGTGAATCAGGAACAGAGCAGCATGACTGGAATGAATGGAAAGAAAGAAAATAAGTATTTACAACAGATTACTGCAAAGATAATGAATGGAGAATATAAGGGAGAAATAGTTACATTTACAAATAAGGCAACAGCATCGGGAGTGATGACAGAAAAATACAAAACAACGGACACATTATTTGTAAAGATAACACCTGGAGAAAACGATAATCTTAAAGTTTCTGTTATAGACAGTAAGAGAGATACCTACATAATAATCCTTGTTATGATATTTGTGGTATGTCTGCTATATGTGTCGAAAAAGCAGGGAACTCTTACGATTATATCCCTTGTGTTAAATGTATTTATGTTTTATGGATTAATGAACTATTATCATTTGTCTTTTTTTAATGAGGCTTGGATTGGCGTAGTGGCTGCGTTTGTGGTAATAACCTTACTATGTGCCGCGGGAGTCCATAAAGAGACATTCGTTGCTATTACTGCTTCATTTATTTCACTGGGTGTAATTATAGCTTTGTTTGAAATAACTATAGCTAGAAATAATGATATTCCATATGAACTTATGGAGTATGTTGTTACACCAATGAAGCTGGAAAAAATTTTTATGGCAAGTGTAATTATTGGTTCGCTGGGGGCAATTGTGGATGTGGCAATTACAATAAGTTCATCAGTTCAGGAAATTATTTTAAAATCTCCGGGTATACATATTAAGGCACTTATAAAGTCAGTGAGAGAAATTGGGTATGACATAATGGGAACGATGATAAATGTGCTGTTTTTTTCATACGTTAGCAGCTCACTGCCCATAACAATACTTAGAATTCACAGCGGATATACACTCAAATCTGTTGTAAGATTTGGGTATATATTTGATATGATAAGATTCCTTATTGGGTCGATTGGCATAATTATTACAATACCTATAACAGGAATTATTGCTACACTTGTGTGCTATAAAACAGTGAAAAGAGGGATGAAGTAATGGTCATATTATTTGGAATATTGTTTGTATTAATGCTGCTAATAGGTGGAGAGCGAGGAGCAAAGTCATTTATGGTACTGATAATGAACATTTTCGTGGCAGGATTAAGTATAATTTTCATGGGTCACGGTGCACATGCGATTGTAATAATGATTATTAGCTGTGTATTTTTTTGTTTGACAACAATGATTTTTCAAAATGGATACAATGTAAAAACTTTATCTTCAATTATTGCAATAGGAATTCTGCTGACAGGATTAAGCATTATTGTTGTATTTATTTGCTCTGGAGCACATATTACCGGGTTTAATGAAATAGAAATCTATGAGGAAAATAATGAATACATAAGCTCAGCAGTAAACGTGAGTATGCTGCAGATTCTCATAGTCAGCATGATATGGGGACAACTTGGTGCAATAATGGATACGAGTATGTCGATAGCTTCTGCTATGAATGAGGTTAATGTTAATAACAGTAATCTGACTGCAGGAGAATTATTTAGCAGTGGAATGAGCGTAGGGAAAAGTATACTTGGAACGACAATAAATACATTGGTATTTGTTGCAGTGGGAGAGTCTATTATGCTTACGGTTGTGTATATCTCTTACCATTATACTATTGAAAAAATACTTAATTCCAAATCATTTTTTCAGGAATTGTCAGTAATTATGATTTCATGTATAGGATGTACACTGATAATTCCGCTAACAGCATGGATATTTTCACACTTGATTAAGAATGAGCAGATAGTAAATTATTTTCATAACAGAGAAGAAAATGAACAGTCAGAGTAACGATATATTACTGCACTATTGTAAAGTGTAAAATCCTTGAATATCTGCCAGTTTTGTTGTATTATAGAACAAGGAAAATGCAATTGAGAAGGGACGGATGTATATGGAATCAAGAGAAGTTAAATTTCCTGCACCTATGAATAATAATATCAATTTGAAGGTTATTCCAGGCCACTTTGCCACTAACCATTCACATATTAATTATTTCATAGACCTTACTACAATGAAGACAAGAGCTAATGAAGCACACGAAGTAGCGAAATCTATGGTTTTGCAATACGTTAACAACACGGTTGTTGATACAATTGTATGCATGGATGGATGTGAGGTAATTGGAGCATATCTTGCAGAAGAATTAACTAATGCAGGATTTATGTCAAGAAATGCACATAAGACAATCTATGTTATTTCACCTGAGTTTAACACCAATGGACAGATGATATTCCGTGATAATATCCAGAATGCCATCAATGGTAAGAATGTTATTCTGCTATTAGCTTCGGCTACTACAGGAAAGACAATCAACAGAACTCTTGAATGCATCAGATATTATGGTGGTGCAATCCAGGGAATATCTGCAATATTTAGTGCTGTATCATCGGTGGATGGAATCGGAGTTGATGCAGTATTTAGATCAAAAGATTTACCTAATTATGAAACATATTCCACAAGCGACTGCCCATTCTGCAAGAAGGGCATAAAGTTAGATGCCATAGTTAACAGCTATGGATATTCCAAATTATGATGATCTAATTCAAATCATAGAAACAAAATATCGCAAGATGCGATGAATAATGGAGGTTACGATGTCAGAGAAAAAGATTATGCTTGGAAACGAAGCGATTGCCAGAGGTGCATATGAAGCCGGTGTTAAGGTTTCATCAGCTTATCCTGGTACCCCAAGTACAGAAATTAGTGAAAATGTTGTTAAATACCCAGAAATATATGCTGAGTGGTCACCAAATGAAAAGGTAGCAACAGAGGTTGCAATTGGTGCATCAATGAGTGGTGTCAGATCACTTGTGTCAATGAAGCATGTAGGTGTGAATGTTGCGGCAGATCCTTTATACACAGTTGCTTATATTGGTGTAAATGGTGGACTTGTTTTGATTGCAGCAGATGATCCGGGTATGTATAGTTCACAGAACGAGCAGGATACAAGATGTGTGGCAAGAGCAGCACAGGTACCTGTACTTGAACCATCAGACAGCAGTGATGCCAAGGAATTTGTTAAGTTTGCTTACGAGTTAAGTGAGAAGTATGATACACCTGTAATTGTAAGAACTACAACAAGACTTGCTCATTCACAGGGAATCGTTGAACTCAATGACAGAGTTGAAATAGAAGATAAGCCATATGAGAGAAATGTTCGTAAGAACGTTATGATGCCTGGTAATGCTATACTTCGCCATATTGAGGTTGAGAAGAGAATGAACGCTATCATTGAAGATGGATGTGACTTCCCTATCAACAAGGTTGAATACAATGACACTAAGATTGGTTTTATCACAAGTGGTATAGAGTATCAGTATGTTAAGGAAGCAATGCCAAATGCATCAGTACTCAAGCTTGGTATCGTACATCCACTTCCTAAGAAGCTCATAGAAGAATTTGCTTCAAAGGTAGACACATTATACATATTTGAAGAACTTGAGCCGGTTATTGAAGAGCAGGTTAAGTCATGGGGAATTAAGTGCATAGGTAAAGAAATATTTACAGTTCAGGGTGAATACAGTGCAGCATTGCTTAAGAAGGCAGTTCTTAAGGAAGATACACAGACTATGGCGCCAGTACAGGTTCCAGCACGTCCTCCTATTCTTTGCCCGGGATGTCCACACAGAAGTGTATATTCAGTACTTAATAAGCTCAAGATTCACGCAGCCGGTGATATTGGATGTTATACACTTGGAGCAGTGGCACCACTTAGCGTTGTTGATACAACAGTATGTATGGGTGCAAGTATTAGTACACTTCATGGTATGGAAAAAGCTAAGGGCAGCGATTACATTAAGAACTGGGTTGCAGTAATTGGTGATTCAACATTTTTACATACAGGTATTAATTCACTTATCAATATGGTATATAACAAGGCAACTGGAACAGTTATGATTCTTGATAATTCTACAACAGGTATGACAGGACATCAGGACCATGCTGCAACAGGTAAGACATTACAGGGTGAACCTACATATGCAATTGACATTTACAATCTGTGTAAAGCAATTGGAATTGATAATGTATATGAAGTAAATGCATTTGACCTTGCTGAGCTTGAAAAGGTAATTAAGAGAGAAACTCAGAGAGACGAGGTATCAGTTATCATCACCAAGTCACCATGTGTTCTTCTTAAGGGAAATGTATTTAAGACAAAGTGCAAGCCTCTTTCAGAGAAATGTAAGAAGTGTGGAGCATGCTTAAGACCAGGATGTCCGGCACTTACTAAGAATGAAGATGGAACAATTTCAATAGATGAAACAATGTGTAACGGATGTGGTCTCTGTAAGGGATTATGTAAGTTCGATGCAATTGAGGAGGTAGAAGCATAATGGAAACAAAGAACATCATGATTGTAGGTGTTGGTGGACAGGGTACACTCCTTACAAGTAGAATATTAGGTGGTATTGCAATTGAAGGCGGTTACGACGTTAAGTTATCAGAGGTACATGGAATGGCACAGCGTGGAGGAAGCGTTGTAACATTTGTAAGATATGGTGAAAAGGTTGCAGAACCAATTGTTGAGCCAGGTCAGGCAGACGTACTTATATCATTTGAAAGACTCGAGGCATTAAGATACATTCATTATCTTAAGAAAGATGGTGTGCTTGTAGTAAATGATCAGAGAATTGACCCAATAACAGTAGTTACAGGTATGGCACAGTATCCTGAAAATATTATTGAGGATCTTGAGAAGAGCAATAAGGTTCTCAAAGTAGATGCTATGACAGAGGCTAAGAAGCTTGGCAATCCAAAGGTATTTAATATTATCGTGCTTGGACTTGCTGCAGAGCATATGGATTTCTCAAAAGAGCAGTGGCTCAAGGTAATTGAGAATACAGTTCCTCCTAAGACTATTGAAATAAATAAGAAGGCATTTGAGCTTGGATGGAGGATCGCAAATGATATGGAATGAAACTAAAGAATGTATTAGCCGTGATGAGCTTGCATCGATTCAGAGTGCAAGACTGGTTAAAACAGTTAACAGGGTTTATCACAATGTGGAGTTTTACAGAAAAAGAATGCAGTCAGTTGGACTTGAGCCTGGAGATATCCGTGGTATCGAGGATATAACTAAGCTTCCTTACACAACGAAGAATGATTTAAGAGATAACTATCCTTTTGGACTATTTGCAGTTCCTCAGTCAGATATAGTCAGAGTACATGCTTCAAGTGGTACAACAGGAAAAGCTACTGTTGTTGGATACACAAGAAGAGATATTGATACATGGGCAGAATGTGTATCCAGAGTACTCAGTATGGCTGGTGTTGGAAGCAGTGATATTGTTCAGGTTGCATATGGATACGGATTATTTACAGGTGGTCTTGGAGCACATTATGGTGCTGAGAATCTTGGTGCTACAGTAGTTCCAATGTCAACAGGTAATACTAAGAAGCTTATTACTATGATGGTTGATTTTGGTGTTACAGCAATTGCATGTACACCTTCATATCTTCTTTATATTGCAGAGACAATTGAGGAGATGGGTGTTAGAGACCAGATTAAGTTAAAGGCAGCAGTGTGTGGTGCAGAGCCATGGACAGAGCAGATGAGACTTCAGATTGAAGAAAAATTGGGTGTAAATGCTCATGACATTTATGGATTAAGTGAAGTAATGGGACCTGGTGTAGCAGCAGATTGTAGATTCCATAAAGGACTTCACGTATATGAGGATCATTTTCTTCCTGAAATTATCACACCTGATACACTTGCACCTGCAGCACCGGGAGAAGTTGGAGAGCTTGTATTTACAACACTTACTAAGGAAGGTCTTCCACTTATCAGATATAGAACGAAGGATCTTACAAGTATTGATTATTCACCATGTGAATGTGGAAGAACACTTGCCAGAATCAGCAGATTCAAAGGTCGTTCAGATGATATGCTTGTAATCAGAGGTGTAAATGTATTCCCATCTCAGGTAGAGGCAGCTCTTCTTGAAATGGGTGAGACAAGTCCACATTATCTTATGATTGTAGACAGAGTCAATAACCTTGATACTCTTGAGATTCAGGTTGAGGTTGAAGAGAGATTCTTCACAGATGAAATTCGTCAGTTGGAAGAACTTACTAAGAAAATTGGTGGAGTTATTCACCAGGCACTTGGAATTTCAGCTAAGATTAAGCTTGTAGAGCCTAAAACCTTAGAGAGAAGTATGGGTAAGGCAAAGAGAGTAATTGATAATCGTAAGTTAGTATAACAGCCAGGCAATAATTGCAATCTAGAAATCGCCTGCGCGAATTTCTAGATGCATGCCTTCGCAAAATAACAGCTCAGGCATAGGAGGTTAATATGTACGTAAAACAGATTTCAGTATTTATTGAGAACCGCCAGGGAAGAATGGAACAGGTATGTGCATGTCTTGAAGAAAATAATATTAATATTATTTCAGTAATACTTGCAGACACTAACGAATATGGTCTTCTCAGAATGATAGTATCAGACACAGTTAAGGCAAAGGAAGTGCTTGTGGCAGCAGGATTTTCTACAATAGTAACAGACGTTATTGCTGTTGAATTTCCACATACAGCAGGTACACTTAAGACACTTCTTGAGTTCTTTGCAGCAGAGGGACTTAATGTTGAATATATGTATGGACTTTCCACATCTAACTCAGATGCAGTCATCATATTTAAGACATCATTAAATGAAAAGGCAGTTACTGCCATTACAGAAAAAGGCGCTCAGCACGGAATAAAGTTAATAGACGCAACATTGATTTAGCACAAAGAAAACGATATAGAATGTAGGTTAATATGATAATAGATTTTCACACACACATATTTCCTGAAAAGATTGCAGCTACAGCTATATCAAAGTTAGAAAGTTCGGCAGATGTGAAAGCACACACAAATGGCACACTGACCGGACTTCTTTCTTCTATGGAAGAATCAGGGGTGGACTACTCCGTAATTCTTCCTGTAGTAACTGCTACTAAGCAATTTGCAAGTATAAACAGATATGCTTGTGAAATCAAGGAAATGGATCACATAATATCCTTCGGCGGAATACATCCGGACACAGAGGATTACAAATCAGATTTGAATACAATTAAGGATTACGGATTAAAGGGTATAAAAATACATCCGGAATACCAGTCAACATATATAGATGATATCAAATATTTGAGAATACTTGATTATGCATCAGAACTAGGGCTGATTATCAGCGTTCATGCAGGCTTTGATGGTGCCTATCCTCAGGAGAGACACTGCACACCGGAGCGCATAGCTAATGCACTAACTCAGGTACATCCGGAAAAGCTTGTTCTTGCTCATATGGGTGGATTGATGATGTGGGATGAGGTTGAAAGATATATAGTCGGACAAGCTGTTTATCTTGATGCATCATTTTCTATAGGCGAGATGTCAGACGAACAGTTTGAAAGAATCGCAAAGAATCATGGTATTGACAAAATATTATTTGCTACAGACAGCCCATGGGGTGGGCAAAAAGAAATGCTTAAGCATTTTGATGGTATGAATTTTTCCGAGAATGAGAAGAATATGATACTGTCAGAAAATGCAATAAAATTACTTGGAGGACATATTAGATGACACAAAGTTTATTCGACATATTAATGCAGATGGAGCTTGAGATAGCAGCGCAGCTGGATTTCGAATTAGAGAAAATAGAAGTTATTGACGAGCTCAACAAGGTTGGAGCATTATACAACCAGAACTGCTTCAACTACATTTTAGCAGACGAAAGACTAAAGGATAATTGGCCGGTTGCTATACAGGAAATGGCATTTTTGGCGGGAGCAGTCGCATATTATCATTATGATACTAACAAGGAAGAGCTGATGAAACGTGGCATTTTGCAAATGTATATAGAAGACTACAAGAATATTTACGATATTGATAAATACTATCAGAAGCTCTACAACGTGGGCGATGCCAGCCTTGAGGCTATGAGAGTTCAGTACACAATTCTTGCAGGAAGCATGTGTAATCAGATAAGCACAATGATTGAGAACAAAAATATACCAGGAATTCAGGAAGCTATTCCGGACCTAATGATGTCTAACTTCCAGCTTGGTGTTAACTATGGAAAGCATTTAACTGAATAGAAAATGAGGTGAACTATGGTCAACATTAGTAATGATAAAATGAGCGCATCAATATATCTTCCTTTTGAGGACAAAGAAAAGTTCCAGGTGGATGAATTGAAACAAATGCTTGCTGAGGCAGGTGTTGTATATGGCATTGATGAACAGGCATTACAGGAGATAGCAGCGAAAGATATTCGAATGAAGGATGTTGTTGTTGCCGCCGGAACAAGAGCGCAGGATGGTAATGACGCATATTACAAATATTATTTTGATGTATATAGTCAGAAAAGTTCACCGCGCATTTTGGAAGATGGCAGAGTTGACTATACGAACCATATAGAAATTGTTAAGCAGGATGCAGTTGTTGCAGAGTATATAGAACCGGAAGAAGGAATTGACGGGACTGATGTATGCGGCAATCCAATTAAAGGTAAAAAGGGAAAAAAACTTTCACTTATTAGAGGAAAAGGTTTTTATCGTGATGGAAATGAATATAAAGCATCCTTTGATGGAAAGATAGAGATGGCTTATGATGTAATCACAATCAGCAAGGTTATGGATATAGATGGTGATGTAAATAAGCTAAGTGGAGACATAGATTTCCTTGGAGATGTACTTATTCATGGCGCTGTATGTGCCGGAATGACTGTGAAATCGGGCGGAAATATTACTGTTAACGGTTATGTGGAAGCAGCGTATTTGTATGCTGAGGGTGACATAATTATTAATTCTGGAATTAACGGAGCCAACATAGCTAAGATTGAAGCCAAGGGTGATGTTAAAGGTAACTTTTTTGAGGGAGTCAATATTCGCGCCAAAGGTGATGTAACAACTAACTCGATTCTTAATTCTTACATAGAGGCTGAGGGAAGAATATATGTTGAGGGTAAGCGAGGCCTTATTTTAGGCGGAATTACAAATGCAGTAAGTGGAATCGAAGTAAGAAATGCCGGAAACAACTTCAATACAGAAACAACATTGTACGCAGGAGTTTATCCAAAGACAATAGAGGAATGCAAGCAATATATGAGACTGCATGATGAAACACGTAAGATTCTTGCAGGTCTTACAGAATTTTTGGAGAAGGTTGATAAGCTTCCACCAGAAAAGATAACAGACGGTATTCGAAAGAAAAAGACAGATGTAATGAGAGCATGTATAACCAAGAAAGCCCAGCTTAAAGGTATAGACAAGAAGCTTGAGGAGATAAGAAGCATTATAGAAAATGGAAGCCATGCTACCATAAGAATAGACAATATAGTTTATCCTGGAGTTAAGGTCCAAATTGGAAATTGTAAGAAAACAATTGATCAGATATACAAGGAAGTACAGATAAGGGAATTCCAAAATGAAATTATAATTGAGTCAATATAGAAAGGCTACGGTATACAAATGAACCAGGATTTGAATTTTGAATTTTTTAACGCTTTGATGACAGAGGCAACACCAGAAGAATTTGTTATTCAGGCAAAGAATTTTCAGGAAATGATGATGTGGTACGGATGTGCCATAAGAGAAGTCAGAACTAAGCTGGAGGTGCTCAATGATGAGTTCCAGGCAACAAGAAACAGAAATCCAATTGAAACTATCAAGAGTAGAATTAAGAAGCCAATGAGCATTTATGAGAAAATGCAGAGACGTGGTTATCCTGTAACACTTGATGCGATGATGACGGAGATGCACGATATAGCCGGAATCAGAGTTATTTGTCCATTTATAGAAGACATATATGAAGTGGCGGATATGCTTACTGCCCAGGATGATATCAGAATTCTTCAAAGAAAGGATTACATAAAGAATCCTAAGAAGAATGGATATAGAAGTCTGCACCTTGTAGTTGAGGTACCGATTTTCCTGTCTGATCAGAAGAAATTTATGAAGGTTGAAGTACAGATAAGAACAATCGCAATGGATTTTTGGGCTAGCCTTGAACATCAGATTCATTATAAGAAGTTTGATGAAGGCAGAGATGACATTGTTGACAGACTCACACTTTGTGCAAATGTTATATACAGCACAGATGTTGAGATGCAGGAATTACGAAAAGAACTTACCAAATTTCAAAATGATGATAAGTAGAATAAATACTTGAAAAGCAGTGCATACTTTCTTTATTAGAATTAATTTTCGTGGAATTCACGGAGATATGGAAAGGATGTGTACTTCAATGAATATAGCGTTTTACGGAACAAAGCCATATGACAGAATTTGGTTTGAACCACTTTCACAGGAATATGATGTAAATATAACCTTTTACGAGGCGACACTTGATGCGCATACAGCTAAATTGGCAAAAGACCATGAGGCTGTATGCGCTTTTGTTAATGATGATTTGGGAGCAAGAGTGTTGGACCGGCTCAGTGAGGAGGGGGTCAAGCTGATACTTCTAAGGTGTGCAGGGTATAACAATGTTGACCTTGATAAGGCTTCATGTCTTGGCATACCGGTTCTAAGAGTTCCAAGCTACTCACCTCAGGCAGTTGCGGAATTTGCCACGGCGCTGCTCTTATCAGTTAATCGAAAAACTTACAAGGCTTATGTGCGCACAAGGGATTTTAATATGAATATAAATGGTCTTATGGGTCGGGATTTGTATAAGAAGACAGCCGGTGTTATTGGGACGGGAAAAATAGGCCGGGCGATGATTAGAATACTTGAAGGATGTGGTATGCGAGTACTTGCATATGACGCGTGTCCCTGTGAAGATTTACCTGTGGAATATGTATCACTTGACAGATTATTTGAGGAATCGGACGTCATCACACTTCATTGTCCTTTGAATCACGACACAAAATACATCATAGATAAGAAGTCTCTTGATATTATGAAAGAGGGAGTATATATAATTAATACATCAAGAGGGATGCTTATAAGAACAGAGGATTTAATAGATGCACTTTTGATACCCGGCAAAATAGGAGGAGTGGGGCTTGATGTCTATGAGGAAGAAGATGGTGTATTTTATGAAGACAGGTCTAATGAGATAATGATGGATGATGTTTTGGCAAGGCTTACCACATTCCCAAATGTGCTGATTACGTCACATCAGGGATACTTCACAAAAGAAGCTATGGAAGCTATAGCTATTACCACTCTTGAAAATGCTAAGATGTACATGGAGGGCAAAGAGCTGGTGAATCGTGTGTAAATTAAAAGAAAACCAACTATGTCTATAGAAATTCTTTAACATAGTTGGTTTTTATTTTAACCCTGGTTCTGAGCGGCTACAAGACTGCCGCCACAATATTTTTCACGAAGCTTAGGCTTTTCAATCTTTCCGGTTGGGTTTCTTGGAATGTCATCAAAAATAACCTTGTGTGGTCGTTTATATCTTGGAATCTTTAGACAGAAGTCATTGATATCCTCTTCTGTACATGTATATCCTTCTTTGAGTTCGATTATGGCAGCAGCTATCTCTCCGAGACGCTTATCTGGAAGACCAATTACTGCAACGTCGTGAATTGCATCATAGGTTCGTAAGAAGTCTTCAATCTGAACAGGGTAAAGATTTTCACCACCACTGATGATGACATCTTTCTTTCGGTCAACAAGGAAAATAAATCCATCTTCATCTTCCTTTGCCATATCGCCTGTGTATAGCCATCCATCTTTGAGAACTTCGTTGGTTGCTTTCTCATCCTTATAGTAGCATGTCATTACACCAGGTCCTGCCACCAGTAATTCACCAACATCGCCGCGCTTAACAGTTTCGCCGTTCTCGTCAACAATCTTAACTTTCCAGCCATATCCGGCCTTGCCGATTGCACCAACCTTGTTAATGTTATCAACACCAAGATGAACACAGCCTGGTCCGATAGATTCGCTGAGACCATAATTTGTATCGTATTTATGCTGTGGAAAATACTCTTTCCATTTTGAAATAAGACTTGGTGGAACCGGTTGTGCACCAATATGCATAAGTCTCCATTGAGACAGTTCGTAATCCTCTAACTTGATATCACCACGCTCAATTGCTTCGAGTATATCTTGAGCCCATGGAACAAGAAGCCACACAATTGTACATTTCTCTCTTGAAATGGCATCCATAATGTATTGAGGCTTAGTTCCCTTAAGGAGAACTGCCTTGCTTCCTGATAGCAGGCTTCCAAACCAGTGCATTTTAGCTCCTGTATGATACAGAGGAGGAATGCATAGAAAAACATCGTTGCGTGTCTGACCATGGTGGTTCTGTTCAACCTTACATGCGTGAAGCAGACTCTCATGATTATGTAAAATGGCTTTAGGAAAGCCGGTTGTTCCTGATGAAAAATATATTGCTGCATCATCTTCATCTGTCAGCCTAATATTAGGTGACTGACTTGAGCAATTGGCAGTCATACTGTTATAATCTTCGGCAAATGTTGGACAGTTGTCACCAACATACATAAGAAGACGGTTCTTGCTGATGCTGTCAGCTATCTCTTCAACACGTCCAATAAATTCAGGACCAAATACCAAAATATCAACATCTGCTAAGTTAACGCAGTATTCGATTTCGTCTGGAGCATATCTAAAATTAAGTGGAACAGCAAGTGCACCTGTCTTAAGGATTCCAAAATAGATTGGAAGCCATTCAAGGCAGTTCATAAGGAGAATTCCCACCTTATCGCCCTTAACTACACCTCTGCTAATCAAAAGATTAGCAAATCTATTAGCCTTTTCATTGAACACATTCCATGTGATTTCTCTACGGTAGTGTGTTGCCGGATTAGGCTCCATAAGTTCATATTCTTTCCACGTTACACGTCTGGTTTCTGTAACCTCAGGGTTGATTTCAACCAGACAGACATCATTCCCATATAGCTTGCAATTTTGTTCAAGCAGTTCTGTAATAGGCATTTACTTTTCCTCCCATAGCTTTTGCTATTTTATACTTTAATACTTTTAAGCTTTTACGCTTTTACCCAATAAAGTAAATATAGTTCATTTGAAAAAAAAAGTCAATTGTTTCGGGGGAATAGTTTGTGTCAAGTAATCGTTGGCAATTATTTTTTGTTTTTCAAAATGATAT
>CAZBKO010000058.1:0-13925 GCA_964492545.1 uncultured Lachnospiraceae bacterium | reverse complement strand
AGCCATTTGCAGGTGTTAATGGTTCAGGTAAGCATAATAACTGGTCAATAACAACTGATGATGGAATTAATTTACTTAACCCAGGCAAGACACCTCATGAGAATATTCAGTTCTTAGTAGTGCTTGGAGCAATTATGAAGGCAGTTGATACTCATGCAGATCTTCTTCGTGAGTCTGCATCTAATCCTGGTAACGACCACAGATTAGGAGCTAACGAGGCACCACCTGCAATTATCTCTATGTTCCTTGGCGAACAGCTTGAGGATGTTCTTTCGCAGCTTATAAGCACAGGTATGGCTACAAGCAGTAAGAAATCAGGCAAGTTAAGCACTGGTGTTAGCACACTTCCAAGACTTACAAAGGATGCAACAGATAGAAACAGAACATCTCCATTTGCTTTCACAGGTAATAAGTTTGAGTTCAGAATGGTTGGTTCTTCAGATTCAGTTGCCAGCCCTAACGTAGTACTTAATACTATTGTTGCAGAAGCATTCTGTGAAATCGCTGACAAGCTTGAAAAGGCAGATGATTTCGAAGTTGCTGTACATGACCTCATTAAAGAGCTTGTAACAGATCATCAGAGAATAGTATTTAATGGTAACGGATATTCAGATGAATGGGTAGAGGAAGCTGAGAGAAGAGGCTTACCAAATATCCGCTCTATGGTTGATGCAATTCCTGCATTGACAACAGAAAAATCTGTTAAAGTATTTGAGAAGTTTGGTGTATTTACAAAGGCTGAGCTTGAATCTCGTTCAGAGGTTCAGTATGAAGCATATTCTAAAGCTATTAATATAGAAGCAAGAACAATGATTGATATGACCGGTAAACAGTTTATACCAGCAGCAATCGAATATACAACAGAGCTTGCTAAGTCTATTAACACTGTAAAGGCAGCAGTTGCAGATGCAGACATAAGCACACAGACAGAATTGCTTCTTGAAGCTTCAGCATTGCTCACAGATGCTAAGGTAGCACTTGCCAAATTAATGGATGTAACTGAAAAGGCTTCCGAGGTTGAAGATGGAAGACCACGTGCTGTATACTTTAGAGATACAGTTAAGGCAGCTATGGATGAGGTTAGAACACCAATTGATAAGCTTGAGATGATGGTAGATAAGAAATTATGGCCGGTTCCTTCATATGGAGATTTAATTTTTGAAGTTTAAGCTTGACATAAGATGAACTTATTCGTATACTAAATTCAACTGATAAAAGGGAGTAGCTTGCATCTGATTTAGATGTTATACGATGACGTCATCACGATTATTTACATAATCCGGAGCGTATATAATGAAGCGAGACTTTTATTGTAACTTTTTGTTGCAGTAATTGTCCCGTTTCTTTTTTTATACCATTGTATGGACATTACTGCTTTATCATGGAATAAGAAATGGAGGATTTTAAAAAATGGAACTGTTGTTAAATTTATTTTTACTGGTAGTGGGATTTCTACTGCTCATTAAGGGTGCTGACTTCTTTGTAGAGGGCAGCTCATATGTGGCTAAGGCTCTTAAGGTACCAACAATTATTGTTGGACTTACGATTGTCTCAATCGGAACAAGTGCACCTGAACTTGCAGTCAGTGTTGCAGCTGCAGCCAAGGGCGAGAATGCAATGGCAATAAGTAATGTTATAGGTTCGAACCTGTTTAATTTACTTGTAGTACTTGGTGTCTGTGCAATAATTAAGCCTGTACAGGTTAAACCATCCCTTCTTAAGAGAGAATTTCCATTTGCAATTATACTTGGGATTATTCTTATGATTCTTGTATCGGATGAGTTGATGCCTTGGAAGAATACATCATATTCAGGTGAATATATTGGCGCGCTTGGAAGAAAAGCAGGTATAGGTTTTATTGTACTTATGGTGGCATTTATTATTTTCCTTGTTGTATCTGCTCTTAAGGAAAGAAAGAATATGAACGATGAAGAGGAATTTAAGAAAATGAATCCAATTCTTTGTCTTATATTTATCGTGGGCGGAGCAGCTGCAATAGTTTTTGGCGGCGACCTCGTTGTTGACAGTGCTAAGTTTATTGCACTTAAGGCTGGTATGACAGAAACTCTTGTAGGCCTTACTATTGTAGCGCTTGGAACATCACTTCCTGAGCTGGTAACATCAATTGTTGCAGCACGTAAGGGTTCAAACGATATGGCAATAGGAAATGTTGTTGGCTCTAATATATTTAATATTTTACTTGTACTTGGACTATCAATTACATTATCACCAATGCTTGTATTAACTAATTCGGCAATTGACCTTGCAATTCTTGCTGTTGTAAGTATAATAACTTATATTTTTGCTATCAGAAAGAAGAGTCTTGGCAGATTAGAAGGTTGTATAATGGTGGGAATGTACGTGATTTACATGGTGTACATTATAATGAGGTAGTAGATGGAAAATATTTTTAGAATAGGATGCCATTTGTCATCATCTAAAGGATATGAGCATATGGCTAAAGAGATAGTATCAATTGGAGGAAATACATTTCAGTTCTTCACAAGAAATCCAAGAGGCGGAAAGGCCAAAGATATTGATTCAGAGGATGTAAAGGCGTTTCATAAGTACTGTGGTGAAAATGGTATTGATATAATACTGGCACACGCGCCATACACTCTTAATCCATGCTCGGCAGATGAAAAAGTAAGAGAATTTGCTTTTCAGGTAATGGAAGATGATTTGAGACGTATGGAATTTACTCCGGGGGGAATGTATAACTTTCATCCCGGAAGTCATGTTGGTCAGGGAAGTGAAAAAGGTATAGAGCTTATTTGCAATCTGCTAAATCAAGTCATGAAGGAAGAGCAGACAACAACTGTTCTTCTTGAGACTATGGCCGGAAAGGGAACAGAGGTTGGCAGAAGCTTTAATGAACTTAGAAGTATTATTGACGGCGTGAAATTAAAGGAACACATTGGCGTGTGTCTGGATACATGTCATGTGTATGATGCAGGTTATGATATTGTAAATAATCTTGATGGAGTTCTTAAGGAATTCGATGATATAATTGGAATTGACAGACTTAGGGCAATTCATATGAATGACAGCAAGAATCCTTTTGAAAGTCATAAGGATAGGCATGAAAGGATTGGAGAAGGTTTCATTGGAACCAAGACAATGGAAAGCATTATTAATCATGAGAAGCTGAGGAACATTCCTGTGTATTTGGAAACACCAAATGAACTTGATGGCTATGCAAGAGAAATAGAGATGCTTAAAAATTTAAGAAAGTAACATACAGAAAAAGATGTACGCTCGTACATCTTTTTCTGTAATAGGTTTTTGTCTTTGTATATTATAAAAAAGGGAGGGAGTCGAATTTCACGACTCAATATTATGAAAAAAAGAATTTATAGAAAACGTTGTTTGTTTTTCTATATTTAGTATTATAGGGAGAAATAATGAAGAAAACGTGTTAAGTTTGTAAAAGGTTATTTAATAAAAAATGAACAAAATATGAACGCCAGGAATCAGATTTTGTTGATAAATGTTGTTTTGTCTGCTAAGATATGTGTATAACATAATAGGGAAGGAAGGATATTAATTGTCAAAGACCTATGTTTGTCCATCTTGTGGCGGCGATATGATTTATGATATTGCATCGGGTAAGCTTAAGTGCCAGTATTGTGGTAATATGAAAACCGTACAGGAAATGGATAATAACGACGGGGTTGTTGGTAAGACAGAAGAGAATAAGAAGGATACGCAAGACATTGATGATGAATTTGAAGTCGGAGATGGAGATACAGTAGATGGGGAATTTGTGAATGATGATAGTGGTGAAACTGTTTCAATGAAAGTGTACCATTGCAGCAATTGTGGCGCACAGATTCTTACAGATGAAAGTACAGTATCTACATTTTGCAGTTTCTGTGGAAGACCATCTATGCTTGAGGACAGGATAGAGGGAGAGAAGAAGCCGGCATACGTAATTCCATTTAAAATTGAAAAGGATGCTGCTGTTTCTAAATACAGGAGCTGGACTAAAAAAGGAATTCTAACGCCTTCATCATTTAAAAAGAGTGCAACCATTGAGAAGATATCAGGAATATATGTACCATTCTGGCTGTACGATTATGATGCTGAAATGATGCTGGAGGCAGAGGCCAAAAAAATAAAAAAAGTAGTAAGCGGTGATGTTGAGACAACAATAACTGATTATTACAGAGTACTTAGAGATCTGGAAACAACATATATTAAGATACCTGCCGATGCTTCTGAGAAGATGCCAGATGATGTCATGGATAAGCTTGAACCATTTGATTATAATATGCTCGCTGGATTTGAAATGCCATATCTTGCCGGATACTACGCTGAGAAATACAATTATACAGGTGAGGAAATGGCACCAAGAGTTGAGTATAGAGTTAAAAGCTACATAAATACAGCTACCATGAATACAATACAGGGATATGACAGCGTGGTTGTTGCTCACAGAGATGTTCGCCTTAAGAGACTTCAGGCAAAATATGCAATGCTTCCTGTTTGGATACTTAATTGTCAATATAGAGGAAAGAATTTTATGTTTGCAATGAATGGTCAGACTGGAAAAATAGTCGCTGAAAGACCTGTATCAAAGGAGAAAACAGTTGGACTGTGGGGAGCAGTGACAGCAGGCCTGTTTGCTATATTATTCTCAGTAGGGAGGTTTCTGCTATGATTAAGAAAAGACATTTAAGAATGCTGGTTTCAGCAGTTTTAATACTTATATTTACAATGTCCTGCGGTTTTGGAAGTGTTGTCAAAATCAATGCAGATCTTGAAGATTCATACAAGGAAGAGTTGGATAGAATAGTTGATAATGCGGGGATATTATCAGATAATGAAGAATTACTTCTCGCAACCAAAATTCACGCCGTTAGAGAATCAACTAATTTAGATTACGCCATTTATACAACATATGATCCTATGGGAACCAAGAGTAATATCCGCAATATAGCAAGGGAGTATTATTCGGAAAGTGGATATGGCAGTGATAGCGCAAATTCAGGAACTCTTCTTGTGGTTGATATGGCCACAAGACAGGTGTACTTATATACATGTGGTATTGCTATATGGTATATAGATGAGGTAGATATTGAGGATATTTTAGATGATGTACAGCCGGAATTATCTGATGATTCTAACTATATGGCTTGTTACAGCTATTTAATGGATGTTTCTACACTTGCACAGATGTATATAGAAGATGAGCAGGAAGGTATTAAAAAGTGGGAAGAAGGAAATTATGATATTTATGATGACTTCTATGACGATTATGTAAAATCCCATAAAAATATTAATCATGATTTGAAAAATCATGATGGCCTTATCGGTGGAATTCTAAAGACACCATGGAAATGTCTGCTGTTATGTGCTGTTATATCCGCAGTGATAGTATTTTTTATTGCGCGCAGTAATAGAAGTAAAATGACAGCTAATGGATTGACATATATGGATAAGTCGACATATAATCTCAAGAGAAAAAGCGACAGATATATTAGGACAACGAGAACAAAACGTCGTATACCTAAGAAATCCAGCAGTGGTGGCGGAGGCGGATCCTTCAGCGGCGGCCATGGCGGCGGTGGAAGAAGCTTCTAATCCCAAAATTAGAAAGAAGAAAGGAATAGAAAAAATGGAAAAGAAAAACCCAATAGTAACATTTAATATGGAAGATGGAGGAGTTATCAAAGCAGAATTATATCCTGAAATTGCTCCTAATTCAGTAAACAATTTTATTAGTCTTATCAAATCAGGATTCTATGATGGACTTATTTTCCACAGAGTAATTCGTGGATTTATGATTCAGGGTGGATGCCCGGAAGGAACAGGAATGGGTGGCCCTGGATATTCAATCAAAGGAGAATTTGCACAGAATGGATTTCCAAATGAACTAAAGCATTCAGAAGGTGTGCTTTCCATGGCAAGAGCTCAGCATCCTAACTCAGCAGGCTCACAGTTCTTTATAATGCACAAGAATTCACCACATCTTGATGGCGCATATGCTGCATTTGGTAAAGTAATTGAGGGAATGGATGTTGTCAATGGGATTGCAGACGTACCAACTGATTATATGGATAGACCAATGGCAGTTCAGAGAATGGAAACTGTGACAGTTGACACATTTGGTGTTGATTATCCAGAAGTAGAAAAATGCTAAAGGCAGTTATTTTTGATATGGACGGTGTTCTCATTAACAGTGAGCCCGTCCATTATCGGGCTAATAAGGAATTATTTGACACACTTGGTATTGAGCTTGACTATGAGTACTATAAGCAGTTTATTGGCTCCACAAATACATATATGTGGAATAAAATGATATCTGATCTTTCTATAAATAAGACCCCTGAATGGATGAATGAGCAGGCTGGAATTATTTGTAGAAGAATTGTAGATGAAGAAGGATACGATTCAGTTGAAGGAGCCTGTGAGCTTGTCAAAGATTTGCACAGCAAAGGGTATGATTTAGCGGTGGCATCTTCGTCATCACCTGCAGCAATTGAGAGAAATATACGAAATATGGGACTGTATGACTGCTTTGAAAGACTTGTGAGCGGTGAGCAGGTTAAGAATTCGAAACCGGAACCGGATGTTTTTTTGGAGGCTGCAAGACAGCTTGGGGCAGCACCTGAAAATTGTCTTGTTGTCGAGGATTCAGAAAATGGTTCGAAAGCCGTAAAGGCAGCAGGGATGGTATGCTTAGGGTATATTAATCCTGACTCGGGCAATCAAAATCTAAATCAGGCTGATTATCTTACAGAATCATTGGCTGCCATGGATTCAGATTATCTTGAAATGATTTACTGCCACACAAGAAATTTGCCATGGACAGTGAAGAAAACAGACAGACTTATTATCAGAGAAATGAAAGTTCAGGATGTTGACAGACTCTATGAGATATATGCAGAGCCTTCCATAACAGAGTACATGGAAAACCTATATGATAATCCCCGGGAAGAGAAGGAATTTACAGAAAAATATATTGAACATATGTATAAGTTTTATGAGTACGGAATGTGGGTTATGTGTCTCGAAAATGGCTATGTAATTGGAAGAGTGGGAATATGTCATAGAGAAATTGATGGGGAGCTGCAGCTTGAAGTAGGTTATGTCGTTGATAAGAAATATCAGAATAATGGTTATGCAACAGAGGCAGTAGGTGCAGCAGTGGAATATGCCAGAGAACATTTGCATGCTCATAAGCTGAACGCCTTTATAAGGCATGGAAATACTTCGTCAATCAAGGTGGCGGAGAATAATGGATTTGAGTACAATATGAGTAATGTTATTGATGGAATTAATTATGAAATATATACACTTAATATTAGATAGGGAAAATGCCTCTGTTCAGTGCAACAGAGGCATTTTTGGTATGTATAAGTGAGGGAAAGTAAAAAAACAAGGGCGTTCGTTAAATACGAACGCCCTTGTCTGTACAAAACTATTATAGCTCTCTGAACCAAAATGTCAACTATTTTTTTGAAAATTTATTTTTGATAGAATTAATACGTTCTTTAAAGGTTGGCTTTGTGGAGGAAGCCTTCTTGTTATAATTCTCATTAAATTGCTTAAGCTCTTCGTCGTGCATTTCTTCAGAAAGTATAAAACCATTGTTGTGATGGCTTTCAAACCATTCTCCGATAAGGGTTTTGAAAGAGGCACAAATTGGAACTGCCACAAGCATTCCAAGGAGTCCACCATAATTACCACCAATAAGAATGGCAATGATTATAAAGGCCGGCTGAAGTCCAACGATATCACCAACTACCTTTGGAGCTAGAATGTTACCATCAATCTGTTGAACAATCTGCATAGCTACCACAGCCCATACACATAACCAGAAATCTCCACCAAGAAGAGCAATCAATCCGGCAAGAACTGTGCCTACAAGAGGACCAACATAAGGAATAAGATTACATATTCCGGATATAATACCGATTACAAGCGCGTAATCAATATCAAGTATGTATAGAGCGATTGCTGAGAGAACACCCACAAGAAAGGCTTCGATAAGCTGTCCTCTAATATAATTTGAAAATGTATAATTAATAACATACAGGCAGTGCCTTATAACTGAACCAATCTTGCTGTTACGGAAAACCACATAGTATGTCTTTCTCCATAATTCCTTAAAGTAATCAGAACTCTGAAGAAAATAGATACTTAAGATAAATCCGATACCCCATGTAAACAGGTTGCTTCCGATACTGATTGCAGAACCAAACAGGAAAGTGATAAGCCATGAAATAAAATTAGATAACCACAAAGCAATATCACCCATCTTGTTACTGATAAGATCAGAAAATGGAAGATTATATTTTGCCAGCTGTTCCTGAAGTGCATCGGCTGATATTGTGTTGTTGTTGAAATAAGATATTAAAGTCTTATAAATGTTGTTAAGTGTGGTACTCTTGCTAATCTGGCCACCTATCATAAAATACATTCCAAGTATAATTGAAACAATAATTCCAATCACACAAATATATGTTATCAGGATACCAATTGCTCTACATCCGGACTTCTTCTTAATAGGAAAATGCTTTCTATTAAG
Source organism: uncultured Lachnospiraceae bacterium (assembly GCA_964492545.1). Classification (GTDB taxonomy): domain Bacteria; phylum Bacillota; class Clostridia; order Lachnospirales; family Lachnospiraceae; genus RGIG1934. The sequence continues at coordinate 5,389 of CAZBKO010000058.1, read as the reverse complement.
CAGAAATTTCTCGATTGCTGAAACGGGACCAAATAACAAATAAGCAATAATCAGGCCAATAACAACAGGCATCAGCATATCAAATACAGTCTCCAGAAAACTAAATATTTTTGAAAGGGCATTTGGAACAAAACCGATGGCCGACATAATAACATACACTGCTACAACTGTAACACCGGCATATATACACCCCTTGAGAAACTTTTTCTCAAAATCAGACTTCATAAAATTAATTACCTCCGTAAAATACTTCACAATAGTATAGCATATTAGATAAATAAATAAAATAAATACTTGCTAAAAAATTAGTTAACATTTACAATGTTATCGACAACTAAAAATATCATTGGAATAGGAGATTAACATGAGAAAGAGAATTTTATTGTTAATGCTTGCTATGACTATTGCACTGGGTGGATGCTCAGGTGGTAAGTCAGGCGGTAATTCTACATCCGGGGATAAGAAGTCAATTGTTGTAGGAATACAACAGGACTTGGATAGTCTTGACCCACACTTAGCAGTAGCGGCAGGAACTAAAGAAGTATTATTCAATATTTTTGAGGGCTTAGTTAAGCCAGACAAAGATGGAAATATGGTTCCAGCTGTAGCTAGCGACTATAAAGTGTCAGAGGATGGGAAAACATACACATTTACACTTCGTGAAAATGTAAAGTTTCACAATAACACACCAGTTACGGCGAAGGACGTTAAGTATTCAATTGAGAGAAATGCAGGTATGAGAGATGAAGAACTATTAATCAGCCGTTTCTCAAATATTGAAGCTGTAAATATAATAGACGAGTCTACAATTGATGTGGTACTCAAAGAGCCGGACACTGAACTTATTGGTTATATGAATGTTGCAATAATCCCAGAGGATTACTCAGAGGAAGCAACAAAACCTGTAGGCACAGGTCCTTTTAAATTTGAGTCATATAAGGTAGATAACAATTTTACAGTTGTAAGAAACGACGACTATTGGGGTGATAAGCCTGATCTTGAAAAGGTCGAATTTAAAATTGTATCGAACACAGACTCAGTCCTTCTTGATCTTAAAGCCGGTTCTATAGATATCTATCCATATCTAACAGACAGCCAGGCAGCAGAACTTAAGGATGTTATGAATGTAGAAGTAGGAAATACTAATCTCGTACAGGGACTGTTTCTAAATAATGAAAATGAGTATTTTAGCAACAAATTAGTACGTCAGGCATTATACTATGCAACTAACAGAAAAGAAATTCAGGATATTGTTTCAGGTGGAAATGGAACAATAATAGGAAGCTTTATGTTCCCAGGCCTTGGTAAATATTTTAACAGCGATGTAATAGACCAATATGATTACAATGTTGAGAAGGCTAAGGAGCTGCTTACACAGGCGGGATATCCTGATGGGTTTGAGTTTTCAATAAAAATACCAAACAACTATCAGTTCCACATAAGCACAGGCGAAGTACTGGTTGAACAGCTTAAAAAGGTTGGTATTACAGCAAATATCGAGCTTATCGACTGGAATGTGTGGCTTGAGGATGTATACACTAACAGAAAATATGATGCAACAATTATAGGATTTGATTCGCAGCTTGCACCAAATGACCTTATGAGAAGATTCGTGTCTGATAACGATAAGAATATGTGCAATTATAAGAACACTGCATATGACGAGTGCTATAACAAGGCAGTTGAAACGACAAAAGATGATGAAAAAGTCGGATATTATAAGGAAATGCAGCAGATTCTTGCAGATGATGCAGCAAGCATATTTATACAGGATCCACCACTTCTTGTGGCAGTAAGTAAAAAAATATCAGGCTATACATTTTATCCTGTGTACGTTCAGGATATGTCAACACTGAAAATAGAAGACTAATCAAAGAAAGAAGGCAATATAATGGAAAATCTTGAATATATAATCAAAAAAATAATAACTTTAGTTGTCACATTATTTTTGGTTTCTGTTATTGCCTTCTTTGTATTTGAAATAATTCCAGGTGATTCGGTTACGTCAATGCTTGGAACAAATGCAACACAGGAGCGGGCAGATGAGCTTAGAGAAGAACTGGGCTATAATAGACCGATTTATGAAAGATATGGAACATGGCTTGGCAATTTTGTTACAGGAGATATGGGAACATCCATTAAGTACAAAATGCCGGTGTCAGATATTATATCAGAGAAACTACCGGTTACATTGTGGCTGGGTGCGATATCACTTGTATTAACAATAATAATATCACTTCCAATTGGTGTGCTTTTGGCATTTAGAGAGCATAAGGGCAAAGGAATGGTGGCTTCTTATGTCAATCAATTTATTATGTCAATTCCATCATTTTTTCTTGGCATAGTACTGATTGTTGTATTTGGGCTTACATTACATATGTTTACACCGGGAGGATATGTGGATTATACTGATAATTTTTGGGGATTTATAGAATGTTTAATTCCAGCAGCATTTGCTATTGCAATTCCTAAAATTGCCATGGTAGTCAAATTTACAAAGACATCAATGGCCGGACAGCTGGATGCTGATTATGTTAGAACAGCCAGAAGTAAGGGCGCAGGAAATGCTAGAATTTTAATTCGTCATGTGTTTAGAAATGGGCTTATGCCTGTAGTGACATTTTTAGGAATGATAATAGCAGAGGTTATGGCGGGAAGTATTATTGTAGAGCAGGTATTTAATATTCCGGGAATAGGAAGAATTCTTGTGAGCGCAGTGGGAAACAGGGATTACCCTATTGTGCAGGCAATTATCGTGTACATTGCAGCCGTAGTAATTATAGTAAACTGTATAGTGGATATTGTATATAAATACATAGATCCAAGAGTTTCGGTTGGAATAGGAAATAACTAACGGAGGATAAGGCTTTGAAGGACAAAAAGCAAAAAACAGGACTTATTATTGGAATTGTAATAACATCCATAATGATTTTAGCAGTAATTATAAGCTTTTTTTATCTTCCATATGATCCAAATGCTATAAATGGAGAAGAAAAGTTTCTTAGACCATCATTAAAACATATTTTTGGAACTGATAATTATGGAAGAGACGTGTTTTGCAGAACTATCGAAGGCATGAAGACGACATTTATTGTAGCTGTATGTACAGTTGCAATCGGTGCATTTGTGGGAACGATAATCGGCGCATTTACCGGATATATAGGCGGATGGTTTGATGAGATTATTATGAGAATAAACGATGCACTTGCATCTTTTCCAAGTATACTTGTGGCCATGGTTATGGTGTGTATTTTTGGTACAGGCAGATTTAAGCTTATTATGATAATGGGACTTGTTTTTATACCAAGCTTTGCCAGAGTGATGCGAAGTGAATATATCAGGCTGAAAAACCGCGATTTTGTCAGCAGTGCTAAGCTAATGAAATGCAGCCATTTAAGAATAATGTTCAGCCATATTTTACCAAATACACTTCCAACGCTTTTATCGTCAATTGCCATAGGATTTAACAATGCGGTACTTACAGAGGCATCACTTAGCTATCTTGGAATTGGCGTCAGACCACCTTATGCCAGCCTTGGAAGAATGCTTTCAGAATCTCAGGGATATTTCTCATATTACTGGTGTGTAATATTTCCGGGCCTTGTCATGGTGCTGATGATACTTGGATTTGTACTGCTAAGTGAAGCACTTGCAGGAGGTAGAGAACATGCTGGAAATTAAAAATCTAAAAATTACAATAGATGGTATAACGGTTGTAAAGGATTCATCTTTTACAGCAAAAAGTGGCAAAATCACAGCAATTGTGGGTGAATCCGGCTCGGGAAAAACCATGACTGCACTTGCAGTTACAAAGCTTCTTCCATATAACGCAAGGTGTGAAGGACAGATTTTACTTGATAATAAGAGCCTTATGGAAATGGAAAATGACTACAAGGTCTCGATGATATTTCAGGAGCCGATGACTTCGCTGAATCCATTGATGAAGGTGGGAAAACAGATAGATGAGGTACTTCTTTTACACACAAAATTAAATGATTCAGAGAGAAAAGAACGTGTGCTAGCAATGATGAAGAAGGTTGAACTTCCAAAGGCTGAAGAGCTTTACAATAGGTATCCGCATGAATTATCAGGGGGGATGAGGCAGCGAGTGATGATAGCCATGGCTATGATAAATAATCCTCAGGTGCTTATTGCAGATGAGCCTACTACGGCTCTTGACCCGGTGGTTCAGTCACAGATAATTGAATTGATTAAGAGGATTAATTATGATTACAAAACGACAATATTATTTATTTCCCATGATCTTAATCTGGTGAGAAGCCTTGCAGATAATATAATAGTTATGAATGAAGGTGAGATAGTTGAGCAGGGAGACCCGGATGAGATATTTAATCATCCGACTCAGGAGTACACGCAAAAGCTGATTAATGCTTTGCCAAAAGGTAAAAAGATTCATGGAATGCAGGATGAAAACATATTAGTAAGTATAGAGGATGTTGCATTATACTATAATGAGAATCATAAGAAAAATTTCTTTGTTGAGAACATAGATTTTAATGTGTGCAAAGGTGAGATAGTGGGACTTGTGGGACGAAGCGGCTGTGGAAAGACATCTCTGTGCAGAGCAATACTTAGACTTAACAAATATTACACAGGCAGGATAACGAACAGGGCAGCAGGAAGTACGATGATATTTCAGGATCCACTAAGCTCGCTTAATCCTGCAAAAAAGGTGAGCTGGATTCTTGAGGAGCCCCTTCGTGTACAGAGAAAATATTCATCAAATGAGAGAAAAGAGAGAGTTAAGGAAATGCTTTACAGGGTTGGCTTATCAGATGAATATATGGATAGATATCCTTCGGAATTAAGTGGTGGTCAGAGACAGAGAATAAGCATAGCTTCTGCACTTATTGGTGGCGCGGATTTTGTGGTTGCTGATGAGGCTGTCTCAGCACTGGATGTGACAGTTCAGGCGCAAATTCTGGATTTGCTGGTAAAGCTTCAAAAGGATATGGGGCTTACAATTCTGTTTATTTCTCATGATATGAAGGTAGTCGAGAAGATTTGCGATAGAATTATTGAAATTTAGTGTTAATTTATTTAGTCTACAGTCCGATATAATTTATACAAAAATAAAGTGATTGATGAAAGGAGGCAGCTAATATGACTATTGGAAACATTGGTGGTGTTAATTATTATAATTACAGCCGCATTAATTCAGTTAGTCCTGTGGAAGAGGACGCACAGGTTAAGAAGATTGAGAAGGTTGAGAATTCAGACCAGAATGATAGCAGGTTAGCTGTCACCGATGATAATAGAAAGCTCCTGGATACGAAGCAGGTTGTTGATTTCGCTGTTAATGGTGATATGAACACGAAGCTGCTGAAAAAGTCCTTGATATTGCAATTAGCAATTAAAAGATAATAGT
>CAZBKO010000057.1:0-14165 GCA_964492545.1 uncultured Lachnospiraceae bacterium | reverse complement strand
CTGATAATTTTCGCCAGAGTTCTATTCAAGGCGTTATGAAGAGGATAAAGGCTAAGGGTGCAACTGTTATTATCTATGAGCCTACACTTGAAGACGGTGATACATTCCTTGGAAGCAAAATAGTAAATGATTTAGAAGTATTTAAGAGAATGAGTCAGGCAATTATTGCAAACAGATATGATAGTTGTTTAGATAATGTAAAAGACAAGGTTTATACTAGAGATTTATACGGAAGAGACTAATAATTAAGAGGTACAAGATATGAGTAAGTTGCCATCAAAATCAATCCCATTCAGTCCGCCAGACATTTCAGATTTGGAAATTGCGGAGGTTACAGAGGCGTTAAAATCAGGTTGGATTACAACAGGTCCAAGAACAAAGGAGTTAGAGAAAAGGCTAGCAGAATATTGTGGAACCAGTAAAGTGGTATGTTTAAATTCTGCGACTGCAGCAGAAGAATTAAATTTTAGAATATGTGGTATTGAACCGGGTGATGAAGTAATTGTGCCAGCATATACATATACTGCAACTGCATCAGCCGCAATTCATTGTGGAGCAAAGGTTGTTTTTGTGGATAGTCAAAAAGATAATTGCGAGATGGACTACGATAAGGTGGCAGAAGCTATTACAGAAAAGACAAAAGTAATTGTAGCAGTTGATTTAGGTGGAATTGTTGCAGACTATGATCGTCTTTTTGAGGTTGTTGAGAGCAAGAGATATCTTTTTAGAGCAAAAGACGGAGATAGTCTTGGTGTCAGAATACAGCAAGCTGTAGGTCGAGTGATAGTGTTTGCAGATGGTGCACATAGTCTTGGGGCTTCTAAGAATGGAAAGATGGCCGGAGCTATTGCAGACTTCACGGATTTTTCATTCCATGCCGTTAAAAATTTTACAACAGCAGAGGGTGGAGCTTCTACATGGAGGGATATACCTGGAATAGATAACGACGAGATGTATAAGCAGTATCAGTTATATTCATTGCATGGTCAAAACAAAGATGCATTGACTAAGACGCAGATAGGGGCGTGGGAGTATGACATAGTAGGGGCATGGTATAAATGCAATATGACAGATATCATGGCTGCTATTGGTCTTAGGCAGTTAGACAGGTATCCTGGAATTCTTGAAAGAAGAAAAGAGATTATTGCTAAGTATGATGCAGTTTGTGATGAATTGGGTGTAAAGCACCTCATGCATTACACAGAAAATGGTTGCAGTAGTGGACATCTTTATCTAACAAGAATTCCTGGTGTTTCAGATGAGCAACGCAGAGAGATTATAATAAAGTTAGCCGAGAGAGGCGTATGTACAAATGTACATTATAAACCACTTCCAATGATGACTGCATATAAGGAAATGGGATGGGATATCAAGGATTTTCCAAACGCCTTCGTTTATTATGAAAATCTTATTACTTTACCACTTCATACAAAATTAAGTGATGAAGACGTGGAATACATTATTGAAAATTACAAGGATGTAGTTAAGGACTATATTTGAGGCGAGGAATTGACGTGTTAAGAAACTGGGATGACTTACCAGAGTTCATGAAATGTGATGAGGTAAGAGCTTATTATGATGTTTTATCAAAAAAGAAAATAAGTTTAATTCTTAAAAGGATATTTGATGTTGTTGTAGCTGTAATAATGCTTGTACTATTGGCTATTCCAATGCTAATAATTGCATGCATGATTAAAGCTGACTCCAAGGGAACCGTATTCTATAGACAAGAAAGAATTACTGCTTATGGGAAAAAATTTAAAATTCATAAATTCAGAACAATGGTGAGTAATGCAGATAAGATAGGTACAGCTGTTACTGTTGATAGTGATGCACGTATTACTAAGGTGGGAGCTAGAATTCGAAAATTGAGAATTGATGAGATACCTCAGCTCTTTGATGTCCTAGTTGGGAATATGAGTTTTGTAGGAACAAGACCAGAAGCTACAAAGTATGTGGAAAAATATAGTAAGGAAATGTTTGCGACTCTTTTACTGCCAGCAGGAATTACTTCCGAAGCTTCTATTCGTTATAAGGACGAAGCAAAACTTTTGGATGCAGCAGATGATGTAGATAGAGTATATGTGGAAGATGTACTTCCGGGAAAGATGAAATACAACCTTGAGTCGATAGAGAAGTTTTCGTTCTTTGGAGAAATTGTAACAATGTTTAGAACTGTTTTTGCGATAATTGGAAAGGAATATGAGTAAATCATGGTAGATGGATTAGTATCGATTATCATGCCGTCATGGAATACTGAGAGATTTATTGCAGAGACAATCCAGTCGGTTATTGATCAGACATATAAGAATTGGGAACTCATTATTGTTGATGATTGTTCTTCGGATAATACAGACGAGGTAGTAGCTTCTTTCAAAGATGAGCGTATTAAGTATTTGCACAACGATAGGAATTCAGGTGCTGCATTAACAAGAAATAAGGCTATGAGAGAAGCTCAGGGAGAATGGATTGCATTTCTTGATTCTGATGATCTTTGGGTTCCAGAAAAATTAGAACATCAGATTAACTTCATGAAGAAGAATGGGTATAGTTTATCCTTTACCGAATACGAAAAAATAGATGAAGAATCTCAACCACTGAATATTTACGTGAGTGGTCCAGATAAAGTTAATAAGCGTAAGATGTACAACTATGATTATATTGGGCAGCTTACAATGATGTATAGTGCAAAGGAATTTGGGCTTATTCAGATTAAAGATATTAAGAAGAATAATGACTATGCAATAAGACTACAACTCTATAAAAAACCTGGAACATGTGCATATCTTTTGAAAGAAAATTTGGCTAAATATAGAGTAAGAAAAGTAAGTATCAGCCATGACAAATTTAGAAGAAAATTCAAGAGCCACTATGATTTATTTCATATGTGTGATGAAAAGCCAGCGGTAATTGCTATATGGTTAGCGTGTCGGAATATGTTTTATGGTCTTTTAAAGAAGAAAAATTATGAAAAGAAATATTAATTAGCAAGGGGTGAAGGTTGGATGATAAAGATTTTACATGTAGTTTCAAATATATCCAAAGCAAATGGAATAATGTCTGTAATAATGAGTTATTATCGTAAAATGGATTGCTCAAGAATTAACTTTGATTTTTTATATTTTGATTCAAGAAAGTTAACATTTGAAGACGAAATAAAGGAATTGGGGGGATGTGTTGTACAGGTATCTAGTCCAACTAACATAAAAAAATTTTGTAAAGATATAAAACAGTTTTATAGAGATAATAAAAACAAATACGATATTCTTCATATTCATGATTTATTTATGGGGACATTTATGATTTCAGCAAAGAAAAAAATGGGTGTGAAGTGTGTGATAATGCATTCTCATAATATGAAATTTTCGTATAATTTCATTGGTGGCATAAGAAATAGGATATTAGCATTTCCAAATTATTGGATGCCAGATTATTATTTTGCTTGTTCACAAGAGGCAGGTGAATATGCATTTGGTAAACAATTTTTAAAAAAAGGGCTGGTTATGAATAATGCAATTGATGTTGACCAGTTTGTGTATTCCGATAAAGATAAGAAGGAAATCTTAGCAGAGCTAGGGATTGAAGGAAAGTTTGTTGTAGGGCACGTGGGCGGATTTAATAATCAAAAAAATCATAAATTTTTGATAGAAATTTTTGAGTCCATATTAAAATATAAAAAAGATGCAGAGCTGGTTTTGGTAAGCGATGGTCCTTTGAGAATGGAAATTGAAAAATTGTGTAAAGAAAAAGGAATAGAGAATAGGGTTCGTTTTCTAGGAATTCGTTCAGATGTAAATCGCATTATGAGTGCATTTGACGTTTTTGTATTTCCATCTTTGTATGAAGGATTAGGAATTGTTCTTGTTGAAGCACAAGCAAATGGGCTACCTTGTATTTTTTCTGATGTTATTCCGCAAATCGTAAATATATTGAAAAATTATAATAAAGTTTTAAAGCTGAAAGATGATTCTGAAGTATGGGCTAAAGCGGCTATTGAGGTGGGACATTTTATACCACGCGAAATGACGGGAACATATGTAAAAGAAAAAGGGTTTGATATTAATACGGAGGCGATGAAAATTATGAATGCCTACGAGAGGATGGTTGGTAAAGTATAATGGATTATAAAAACAAGGTTTCTGTGGTAGTTAAATGGTATAGATTTGAAAACTGGTTGTTTACGCATAGGCTAAAAGTTTGTGCACAGCTAATATATCATTTAATACAAATTGTATTTGGTTGTACTATACCATACTCGGTTCAGATAGAGGATAATCTCGAAATTGCTCATTTTCACGGAATTGTAATGCATCATAAGAGCGTTATAGGAAATAACTGCACAATATACCAGAATGTATGTTTGGGGGGGAGCGAAATGGTAAAGGGGGTCCCACTATAGGAGACAATGTTGTTATCGGTGCGGGTGCATGTATATTAGGTGAGATAAAAATTGGCAATAATGTAAATATAGGAGCTAATGCAGTTGTATTAACGGATATTCCGGATAATTGTACTGTTGTAGGTGTTCCGGGAAAAATTATTTATAATGAAGCCGCAGGAGAAAAAATATGAAAAAAAAATTAGTGTTTTTTATAGGTGGACTTAATTTCGGCGGTATGGAAAGAGTTGTATTTATAGCTGAACAATTATTAAGAAATGAATATGATACATATATTGTAACATTATATCAGACAGAGTCAGATTATAAAGAAATATCTGCTAAATTATATGATTTAAATGTTCCGCCGAGTAATGATAAATGTAAGAAAGCAATTGGTTTTGTTAAACGTATAATTAGGACAAAAAAGATGAAACGAGATTTAAAGCCAGATGTTGTTTTCTCATTTGGAATGTATTCAAATTATCTAAATGCTATTACAAAAATGGATGAGAAAATAATTATGGGGATACGTTCATATGACTGGCTTACGAATCCTTTTATGACTAAAAAGTTGGATAAAAAGGTTGTGCATAGATTTGATTCTCTTAATTCTGTTTCAAGAATGATTGCGGTGGATGCTATAGATAAGTGGGAATTACAGGATAAGAAGGTAGACACTATTTACAATCCATATGATATAGAATTGATTAAAGAAAAAGCGCAAGATAAAATAGATGATTTTATCTTTGATAGTAGGTGCTTTTATTTTATTACAATGGGTAGGCTTGCCGATCAAAAAGGATATAATCATTTGATTCATTCTTTTTTTAAATTACATGAAGAAAGAAATAATGCTCGACTCATAATTATGGGGGATGGTAGTAGGAAAAATCATATAGAAAAATTGATTTTTGAATACGGGTTGCAAGAGTGTATATATCTAATAGGTGGTAAAACAAATCCATATAAATATATATGTAAGGCGGATTGCTACGTATTATCTTCACATACTGAAGGATTTCCAAACGCGTTAGTAGAAGCTATGTGCTTGGGGAAAATTACAATAGCAGCAAATTGTCCTTCTGGACCTAGTGAAATTTTCTTGGATGAACCATTTTATAATTTATCAACGACGAACTTCATCGTAAAGGACAATGGGATATTGTCATCGAAATTCCAATACGACGATACATATTGTAGGCGAGAATTACAGGAAGAGGAATCCACATTCGCGGAAGCAATGAAATATGTAATGGATAATGCGGGAAAATTATCTTATGTGGGAACAAATGCATGCAATAGAGCATCAGAGTTTGGTTATGAAGAATTTAAGAGCAATTTATTAAAGGAAATACAATCAGTTTTGACATAGATATATTACAAAGGATTTATTAGTGCGATGGCATAATAGAACCCAAAAATATATTTAGGGAGGTGATATGATGTCAGAAAAGCAAAAAGTCTCAATTAATGATAAAGCATTAGGTGGTGTATTGGCGTTGCTACTTTATGCCAATGTTATGCTTACTAGGGCCTCAACAATAGTAATGATGATGGCGATAATAGTATTTGTTGCTTTTGTATGTGTTTTGATACTTTTAACAGATAAAAGATTATTAAGTGAAGTTGCAAAAAGTAAGTTTATAAAATGGATTCTTTTAGTATGGGGGCTATTCATTATATATGGTGTAAATGGAAAGTATAAGGAAGCATATTCACTTCAATATCACTTAATTTCACTTGTGTACATTATACTTTTTGTAATTTTGATATATCATACAAGACGTAGGTTTTTAGATGTAATATCAATTGCATTTGCGGTAGATGTTTTTGCATTTGCATTGCATACGATTGTTGAGAACGGTGGTAATATATTAAATCTGATTAATGGTTCAAACAGAGTTGGTATGGGAGGAACTGGAAATGTAAATACAACTGCAATTGTGTATATATTTATTGGAATTCCATTGTTGTATCAATTAATTGAAAAGAAAAATAAAATATATGGGATACCTTTGGTGATTGATTTGTTGTTTATGCTCCTTGCGGGTTCCAAAAAAGCAATTATTTCTATTGTAGTAATAGGTTTAGTTTTTCTTTTTAATTATTCAAAGAATACGAGTGCTCTATTGAAGAAAATGGTCTTATTAGTAGTAGGTAGTATTACTATATTATTAGTTGTTTATAATGTACCAGTTTTACATGATAATATATGGAATCGCTTTGAAGTAATGATTAAGGTATTAAACGCATATGATGTTAATGATCAATCATCTACATCATTGAGATTGACATTCATTACCCAGGCGTTAATACATGCTTGGGATAAGCCTGTTTGGGGACATGGATGGGGTGCATTTGCGCATTTATATGGTTATTCATCATTATATCAGGAAAATTTATACTCACACTGTAACTATACTGAAATATTATTTTCATTTGGTATAGTTGGTTTGGTGATTTTTTATTCTTTTCCATTCAAGTTATTAAAAAAAATAGGACATTTAGATAATGATGTAAAATTATTTGCAAGATTATATATTTTTGTGTTTTTAACAATAGATATTGCTTCAGTAACATGTTATGACATAATATTGGGCTATTTAGCCTATATGTTTGTGGAGTATGTGATTTGTAGAAATGAGGTTGAAATAGAAAATGTATAAAATAATAATTGGTGCAGATTTAGTACCAACAGCAGAAAATGAAAAATATTTTCGTAATGGTGCTATAGAAAATATTGTGGATGAAAATGTAATAAATAAGCTAAAAACGGCTGATTTTGTAATTGCAAATTTAGAGGCACCAATTTGTACTTCTAATGACAAGATTATAAAAAATGGTCCTAATTTGAAAATTCATCCAGATTGCATAAAAGGCATTAGTCTCTTAAATCCATATTATTTTACTCTAGCAAACAATCACATTATGGACTATGGTGAAGCTGGATTAAACGAAACAATAAAAATATTAAAAAAGAATGGAATCGAGTTCTCAGGTTGTGGAAATAGTTTGAATGAGGCTAGGAAGCCTTATATTATAGAAACAAAAGTTGGAAAAATTGGCCTTATTAGTTGTAGTGAGAAAGAATTTTCAATAGCGGGAGAACATCTATCTGGAGTGAACCCTTTTGACTTGTATGATACTATAACGGATATAAAAAAACTAAAGGAAACGGTGAAATTTGTAGTAGTTTTATATCATGGTGGTAAAGAACATTATAGATATCCGTCACCGGAATTAAAAAGAAGATTTCATATTATGGCAGAAAATGGTGCAGATCTTGTAATTGCGCAGCACACCCATTGCATTGGATGCGTTGAGAATTACAATGACTCCGTATTAGTATATGGTCAAGGGAATTTCGTTTTTGATGGTCAAGATAACGAATACTGGAATTCTGGCTTATTAATGGAAATTAAATTCGATAACAGTGATAAATTTTATGTTGATTTTTATCCATTAGTGAAAAAGGAACATAAGATTTTTGCGGCTAACGATAATGAAAAAAAAGAAATTATGAGGCAATTTGAAAGTAGATCAAAAAAAATATATGATAATGAATTTTTAGAAGCAGAATATAGAAAATTGGCAAATCGAACGTTAAGGTATTATCAATATGCATTTGGAGGCATTTTAACATCGAATTTTGTGTTTAGAGGAATTAATAAAATTACAAAAGGTTGGTTGCAACGTCATATATATAATAGGAACACTTCGGTTGCATTGCTTAATTATGTTGAGTGCGAAGCACATCAAGAACTTTTAATCGCAGCGTTGAGGGATAAGATAAATGAGAAAGATAATAGATAAGATACAGAGAAGACTAAGTAATAAGTTTTTTATAAATAAAAAAGGAATTACATGTGGAAAAAATGTTCGAATAAATAGAAAAACACATCTTCTGTGTAATGGTGGAAATTTACATATTGGAAATAATGTGACAGTTTTTGAAATGGGGCATATATCTTCTATCGATGGAGGAATTATTAACTTAGAAGAGTCAGTGTTTATTAATAGGAATTGTTGCATTGTATCTAGAGAAGAGGTCACTATAGGTAGAGGATGTATTATTGGTCCTAATGTTACAATATATGATCATAATCACAAGTTTTCGCAAGCAGGGATTGCTAAAGCTGAGTATAGGACAGCGGCAGTTGAAATAGGTGAAAACTGTTGGATAGGTGCAGGTGCTATAATTCTTAAAGGTTCAAAAATTGGAGCAAATTCTATTATAGGAGCAGGTGTTGTAGTAGATGGAGTAATCCCTGAGAAGAGTATTATAAAAGTGTCAACTAAAGATTATGTAGTGGACAGAATATATTAAGGATAGAAGTGAGAGTGGATTATTATGGTTTCTTTAAAAAGATTAATTTTGGACAATTACTATAGGTTTGATATAGCTAGCGAATTAGGTTTGTTTAATCATGTTACTGACAAAAAGTATTTGATGAAAAAATATCATTATTTGCTAGATGGAGAACTGGATTTTGATAATCTTGTAACTTTTAATCAAAAATTACAATGGTTAAAATTGTATGATAGGAAACCAAAATATTCTAATATGGTAGATAAATATGAGGCTAAAAGTATTGTAGGCGAATTAATAGGAGAACAATATATAATTCCAACTTTGGGAATTTGGAATTCTTTCGATGAAATAAATTTTGACAATTTACCGGAAAAATTTGTGCTCAAATGTACTCATGATAGTGGTGGAAATATAATTGTAAATAATAAAAATGCATTAGACAAAGATTATGCTCGAAAATTAATAAATAAATGTTTAAGAAGAAATTATTTTTATACTACACGTGAATGGCCATATAAGGATGTTAAACCGAGGGTTCTAGCTGAGAAACTAATGATTGACGATAAAACAAAGGATTTGAGAGATTACAAATTTTTTTGTTTTGATGGGAAAGTGAAATTTTTTAAAATAGATGTAAATCGATATATTGAGCATAGAGCCAATTATTATGATTGCAAGGGTAATTTGTTGCCGTTTGGTGAGAAAATTTGTCCGCCTGATTTTGAGGCTGAAATCGATATGCCTCAAAATTTAGAATTAATGATAAGTCTTGCAGAAAAAATGGCAGAGGATATTCCGTTTATTAGAATAGATTTCTATGAGGTAAATGGCATGGTATATTTTGGAGAGTTCACTTTTTATCCGGCTTCAGGTTTCGGCAGATTTGTTCCGGATGAGTGGGATAAAAAAATTGGGGATATGCTTATATTATAATAGTATTGATTGATAGAGAGGAACTTGATAATGTCAAATAGAGCAGAAAGTTTAGTGAAAAATTCAATAATAATGTTTATTGGTAGCGTTCTTACTAAAGGAATTAACTTTATTATGGCACCTCTCTTTATACGATGGTTATCAATGGAAGATTATGGAACTTTCGATCTGCTGTCTACATATTCAATGTTGCTTATCCCTATTATAGCCTTAGGTATACATCATGCAGTTTTCAGATTTTTAATAGATTCAGATTCATTGGAAGAGAAAGGAAAAATAGTAATAAATTCTATAGTCATAAATTTGGTGGGATTTATAGTGTATATCATTATAATTTCTGCTTGGATGGTGATGGATAGAACAAAAATATCCTTTTTGATTTTATTGACGCTATTGCTTTTTTCACAAAGCTTTCAAAATTATGTTGGAATGTACATACGTGGGTTAAAGAAACTTAACCTATATACAATTATAAATGTTATATGTACTTCGGCTATCATGGTTGGGGTGACATTTTTTGTAAAAATTTTTGATATGGGACTTGATGGGATTGTATTGGGATATTCCTTTGGGTATTTATTTAGTGCGTTATGTGGGGTGATTTTTACTAGGACATCGGTTTGTATAAATTTCAAGGATGTATCAGTGTATACTCAAGGAAAGATGCTAAAGTATTCGTTGCCAATGGTTCCCAATTCTATTGCATGGTGGATATTGAATATCTCGGACAGAATTATCGTTAGTGGATTTCTGGGTGTAGCATCGAGTGCCATATTAGCTGTTGCAAATAAGATCCCGAATTTATGTATCACTTTTTTCGAGGTGTTTCAAACTGCGTGGGTGGAGAATGCGACAGAAGCAATTAAGGATTCAGATTGGGAGGATTATTTTACTAAGATTGTAAATGTAGTGGGGAGATTTGTAATATCTGTTGCAACGGTGATTGTAATTACTAATTTTTTTGTATTTCGTTTGCTGTTTACGTCAGAATATTCATGGGGAATGAAAATTGTACCTATATTGTCAATAGCAGTTGTGTTTTCTGCAATGGGGCAATTTTTAGGTTCTGTATTTGTCGCAGAATATAACTCTAAGAAACAGGGAATTACTATTACCGAAGCAGGTGTAATCAATTTATTTGTTCATATATTGTTGATAAAAAGTATGGGGTTGTATGCTGCGCCATTATCAACATTGGTTGCATATGTAGCGCTGTTTTTAATTCGTTTTTATGATTTGAGAAAAAAGTATAAAGTAAAGATAAATAAAAAAACATATGTATCTTTTTTTATTTTGGTTGCGTCTGCATTGGTGGGGTATTTGAACAACGAGCATGCTAACGTAGTTGTTATTATTGTTGCTGGAAGTTTGCTTATGTTGATAAATAGGGATATTTTATCTTTATTATTATTGAAGGTAAAAAAGATTATAAAAATCAAATAATTAGATAGTTCTTTAGATGAGAACCAATTAAAGAATAGTATGATTGTGTATTAGGTTGTAATAGTGACTATTATCATGCATAGTAACTAAATTTTTATGTAATTTAAATTATAGTATTAATGAGAGATATGAAAATCAGTAAGTGATAGGTGAACGCTATAAAATGTTGATAGGATAATCGATGAATATTGAGCCATTTCAAAAAAGAACATGGGCAGAAATTGATTTGGGTGCATTAAAGCATAATTATGAACAAGTAAAAGAACATGTTTGTAAATCGAAAATTTGTTGTGTAATTAAAGCAAATGGATATGGGCATGGAGCAGCTTATCTTGCAAATATCTACGAAAAACTTGGGGCAGATTTTTTTGCGGTATCCAATATAGAAGAGGCTTTGCAATTAAGAGCTAGTAATATTAATACGCCCATTCTTATTTTAGGATATACAGATCCAAAGTGTGCTGAAATTCTCGCAAAGAATAATATTTCACAATGTGTATATTCTGAGGAATATGGTGAAATGCTTTCCAAGTCGGCTGCTCAAAGTAATGTTTGTGTTAAAATTCATGTAAAATTAGATACCGGAATGGGTAGAATTGGATTTCAAGTAAAAAATGGTAATGTATCAGTGCTTGAATCAATAAAAAGGGTTTGTTTATTGCCGGGATTGCTTCGAGAAGGTGTCTTTACTCATTTTGCTTCTGCAGATGAGGGTATAAGTGGAAGTGAATATACACGCAAACAGTTTAACTGCTTTTGTGAAGCTATAGAAACACTACAGAAACTGGGAATTGTATTTGATATTAAGCATTGTGCTAATGTAAACGCTCCATCCCATGTACCTTGATTTTTTAGAGCCGCTAGATGCGGCTTTTTGCTTTTTTGATATATTCTGGCAGTTCGTCTGACCATGGCATCAGATTTTCCAGAAACTTTCTATTTGTGTCATCCATGTGCTTTGGCAGTTCTGCAAGCACATATTCCACATATTCATAAGGCTTTACATTATTCGCCTTAGCTGTCTCAACAATACTATATATGATTGCTGACGATTTAGCTCCATTGATTGTATCAATCATTTCCCAGTTCTTTTTTCCTATACAGAACCCTCTTATTGCGCGTTCGCTGGCATTGTTGTCAATTGGAACATCTCCATCTTCAAGAAAAACTCTTAAGTGCTTTTCTTGATTGAATGCATATGAACACGCATCTCTTAATTTATCTGTGCCTGCTTCATTGACATTCTTTTTTAGGTACACAAATAAAGCATCTACCAGAGGTTTTATAACCAGTTGGCGTTGCTCAAGTCGATCTTTTGAAGAAAGTTCTTTTAACTTACCTTCTTCTCTGTATATAGCTTGGATTTGTTTCATTGCCAGATATGACATTGTCCCTGTACGCCCAGACTTTGGAATCACTTCTAATGATTCCTCAAATCTCCTGCGACAATGAACCCAGCAGCCAGCAATCGTCAGATCTTCCTTTTCTTTTTCTAAGGTATGGTAGACCTGATATCCATCTGTTACACATATCCCTGAGTAATTCTTAAGGAACTGTCTTGGATGAGATGCGTTGCGAGTCTTTTGGTATTCATACAGAACAATCTGTTTATCTGTATACATAAATCCAGTTCGATATACCCACATATAACTCTTTGCTCCGGCTTTTCGTCCATCTTTATTAACGATTACAGGAGTTTCATCAGCCTGTATTACGTGGTACTTATACAGATTTTCATGCATAAAATCATAGAGAATAGCAAGATATTCTTCTGCAATACGAATCATCCAGTTGGCCATGTTTTGGCGAGTAATTGCTAATCCATATCGCAAGAATTCCTGTTCCAGTCTGTATAATGGTACAGCGTTAACATACTTGCCATTAATGATTGCAGCCGCCAATGATTCAGATACCGGGCTTGAAGGTAGTAAACTCTTTGGATGTGGAGCTCTTTTCATATGTCCATCAATTTTACTCGAATACACTCCGATATGATGTTCATCTACAGTAATCTTTGCTGGTGTGAAGTGATACTTTTTAGTAACTGTATCTTCTAATTGTTTCCATCCGTTTTCACCGAATTCTGCAACCAATTCTTCATCTGACATATAGTGGTCAATACGCTCTGTTGGAAGATAAGCCATATCTTGCTCACGCTTACCTTTTGTCTTTACACCACGCGTTTTCTTCTGCTCAAGGTCTTCTGGTTCTTCTGCTTCGAGATTAGCAACAGCTTCTGCTTCGTTGAAGAATACGATATTTCCATCCACTTCTAAAAAACATATCTGGTTCACATCATCCATCTTTTCAGAAGAACGTCCAAATCGATTCTTATTAGACAGCACAAGTTGTTCCATGATTTTCTCCATCTTATCATTAAGCGCACGTGTTTCTGCCGTCAACGATTCAACCTGATCCTGTAATCCCAGAAACAGCTGAATTATGATTTCTTTGTCAATGTTATTCAGTTGTTCTTCTGTATACTTGAATCCCATAATTACACCTCGTTTTTCTAGGTTCAATTATAGCAGAAATTGTATTATTATTCCACTTATACTACTTGTGGCATTCGTCATTATGACGGTGGATAACACTTCTAAAAAGCTATTATATAAGGACTTCTTAGAAGTATTATCCACATTTTAACGATATAAAGACTCGCTGCCATAAATTATTGCAGCTTATTTTTATATTTGTGGATAACAATTGTAAATCAGCTTGTTTCACATGATTTATCTACATTTTTCTTTTTTAATTTTCTACATATTGCACAATAATTACATCTGTGTAGGTGGCTTGGTTCGTTCTGTAATAGGCCTCTTTGCAACTACCTCAAATCCCTGCATTAGTCTAGTATACTGAGTTTCGTCAATTTCTAGTGCATCCACCAGTGACCTAGGCCACTTAAAACTGCCATTATCTATGCGTTTATACATAAGCAAAAATCCATCGCCTTCCCAAAGCAGAGCCTTTATTCTGTCATTACGTTTCCCGCAGAATAAAAACAATGTATTCTTATCATAAGGGTCAAGTTGAAACTGAAATCTTATAATGCCTGCTAATCCATCAATACCTCTCCTGAGATCTGTATAGCCT
>CAZBKO010000056.1:0-14552 GCA_964492545.1 uncultured Lachnospiraceae bacterium | reverse complement strand
ATTCCAAGGCGATACAGGCATCAGATGACATGCTGAGCCAGGCAAATCAGCTTAAGAGATAATGAATAGGAAGTGAAGAAGATATGAGCATTTCAATAGATAACTATACAGGTTCAATGATGGACGTATATAACAATTATTCATCGTCAAGTGATACAACCTCAACTGATTTGGAGAACAAGCTGTCAGGTGGTTTAACTAACCCAACATCAGATGAACTGATGGATGTATGCAAGGAATTTGAATCATATTTTACTGAGCAGGTATTTAAGGCAATGCAGAAGATGGTACCTGAAAGCGAGACAACAGACACTTCAACCAAGAGCACAATGGATTACGCTAAGGAAATGTTAATGCAGAACTATGCAGAGAATTCAACACAGAACAATGGACTTGGTCTTGCACAGACGCTGTATGAACAGATGAAGAGAAATTACAACATCACGGAATAGAATATCTCAGTCCATAAGACCAATGCATTAAGCACAGAACGTTATGCGGTGGGATAACCAAGTGATACATAACAGAAATATATTGTCGCCTGCGTATTTTATGCAGGCGATTACTGACTTTACAGGAAAGGGAATTAAGATTGATTACAGTAAATGGGTATGTAGATAAAATTGTATATAGAAATGAAGATAATGGATACACGGTTCTTACGATTGTCTCAGATGGAAACGAGATAACAGGAGTAGGAACTTTTTCATATATTGTAGAGGGTGAATGCATAGAAGCACAAGGCGAATACACAGAACACGCCATGTATGGAGAACAGTTTAACATTTCGGAATTAATAGAAAAGACTCCGGAGGATGAAATATCAATTGCAAGATATTTGGGCTCTGGTGCCATAAAAGGCATCGGTGTTGTTATGGCCGACAAGATAGTTAGGAAATTTGGTTCAGACACATTCAGAATAATAGAAGAAGAACCTGAACGCCTGGCGGAGATAAAAGGCATTAGTGACAAAAAAGCAATGGAAATAGCGAGTCAGGTTGAAGACAAGCGAGATATGCGAAAAGCGATGATTTTCCTTGGCAAATATGGTATCTCGCTGAATTTGGCAATCAAAATATACAATAACTATGGACAGGAAATATATACAATTATTAAGCAGAATCCATACAAGATGGCAGATGACATAGCCGGAGTAGGATTTAAGATAGCTGATGAAATAGCTTCGAGAGTTGGAATACACAGCGACTCTGATTTTAGAATTAAGAGCGGAATTGTATATGTGCTGCAGGGGGCAGGGGGCAATGGACATGTATTTCTGCCCGAAAATGAATTGATAGCAGATTGTGTGAAATTATTGGGCGTAAATGCTGAAGCAGTAGAGAAGCATTTGATGGACCTTGTTATAGATAAGAAAATAATTATCAAGGAATATGAGAATTTTGGAAAGGTCATATATGCGGCAAGCTTTTACTATATGGAGCTTAGCATTGCGGCATTGCTCAAGAACCTTAACGTATCCATGGGCGCTGACGCAGTTGGGGTGTCGCACAGACTTGATACAATTGAAGCCCAGGAAGAAATAGAACTGGATGATATTCAAAGACAGGCCGTACTCGAATCAACGCAAAACGGATTTCTTGTCATAACAGGTGGACCTGGTACAGGAAAGACAACAACAATCAACACAATAATTAAATTCTTTGAATCAGAAGAAATGGATATTTTGCTTGCTGCGCCAACAGGAAGAGCAGCCAAAAGAATGACTGAGGCAACAGGCTATGAGGCACAGACTATACACAGACTCCTTGAACTGTCAGGCGTACCGGACGAATCCGGAAACACAGGACAGTTTGAGAGAAACGAAACCAATCCGTTGGAGACAGATGTGCTGATTATAGATGAAATGTCTATGGTAGATATGTTTTTAATGAACGCACTGCTAAAAGCCATAACACCGGGAACAAGACTTATACTTGTTGGAGATGTTAACCAGCTGCCAAGTGTAGGACCAGGAAATATACTCAAGGACATAATCGACTCAGAACAATTCAAGGTTGTAAGACTGACAAAGATATTTAGGCAGGCCGGCGAGAGTGGAATAGTTGTAAATGCCCATAAGATCAACGAAGGCAAGAAAGTAATTCTAGACAATTCAATGAAGGATTTTCTATTTATGAAACGAAGTGAAGCTGATGTAATTATCAGTGTAACGCTGACTCTCATAAAGGAAAAACTCCCCAAATTTGTCAACGCAGATATGCAGGAAATACAGGTCCTTACACCTATGAGAAAGGGACTTTTGGGAGTGGAAAGACTTAATACTATTTTGCAAATGTACCTTAACCCTGCATCTGACAAGAAAAGAGAAAAAGAAACCTTGAACGGATTGTTTAGAGAAGGCGACAAGGTTATGCAGATAAAAAATGATTACCAGCTCGAGTGGGAGATACGAAACAAGTACAACCTGGCAATGGCAAGTGGAACCGGTGTATTTAACGGAGATACCGGCATTGTAAAAAATATTAATACATATGCCGAAACACTAGAAGTTGAGTTCGACGAACACAGAATTGTAAGCTATACATTTAAACAGCTGGATGAGCTTGAGCTAGCCTATGCGACAACAATTCATAAATCCCAGGGAAGTGAATATCCAGCGGTGATAATTCCACTTCTCACAGGACCTAAGATGCTGATGAACCGTAATCTGCTGTACACAGCGGTTACAAGAGCAAAAAAATGTGTTTGCATTGTTGGAAGTGAGGATACATTTAATCTTATGGTAGAGAATGAAAGCGAACAAAAGCGATATTCCGGATTGAAATACAAGATAGAAGAAGTATTTGAAAACGGATTGTAGGAAATGGGGGAAAACTGTATGGATATTATTAGCGGATTATTTCCAAGAACATGTCCGATATGTGGAAAGGTTCTTGAATATGGTGGGGATTTGATATGCAGCAAATGCAGACAAAAGCTGCCATATATTGTTGGAAGCAGATGCATGAAATGCGGAAAAGGTGTAGAAAATGCGGAGATAGAGTACTGCTACGACTGCACCAGAAGGAAACATATTTATGATAAGGGAACAGGCTTATTTTCTTATAGTGACGAAATTAGGAAATCAATTTATAATTTCAAATATAATAACAAAAGAGAATATGCTAAATTTTACGGAGCTGAAATAGCAAGATGCCTTGGCAATGAAATACGCAGCTGGAATGCAGACATGATTGTGCCTGTACCACTTCATTCGTCAAAGCTTATAAAACGTGGATATAACCAGGCACACATTTTAGCAAATGAGATTGGAAAGAATCTTAAAATACCTGTGAAAAAGGATGTTTTAGAACGAACTGTTAACACAAAGCCTCAAAAGGAATTGAATGATGAGGATAGGAAGAAAAATGTAGAAAGGGCTTTTAAAATACACAAAAATATAGTAAAATTAAAGAATATTATTATAGTTGACGATATATATACTACGGGCAGTACAATCGATGGGTGCGCATCGGTGCTCAAGATGAACGGAGCTGACAAGGTATACTATATCAGCTTAAGCATAGGAACAGGATTTTAGGAGGATAACAACTATGGACGTTAAGAACTGTAGAGAGTGCGGGAGATTATTTAATTATATAGGTGGACAGCGAATTTGCCCAGAGTGCAAGGATGCACTTGAAAGAAAATTTGCTCAGGTTAAGGAATACATAGATGAGAACAGAACAGCACCACTTCAGAAGATTGCTGAGGATAATGATGTTTCTATTCAGCAGATTCATCAGTGGGTACGAGAAGAGAGATTAATATTCACAGATGATTCAGTAGTTGGAATCGAGTGTGAGGGCTGTGGCAAGACAATTAAGACCGGTAGATTCTGCGATGCATGTAAGAATCAGATGGCTCATGGATTCGGCAGTGCATTTAGAAAGCCTGTTGAGGAAGCTCCTAAGAAGGATACAAGAGAGAAAGCAAGAATGAGATTCCTTGATAACTAGATATGATTAATTGAGGCGTTGTACCTGTGGTATGGCGTCTTTTTTTGTTCTTTTTGCAAAAACCCCTAATGAAAACCCGAAAATTACCGATACTAATATTGATAGAAATTTTGCAAGGAGGCGATTACTATGAGAATTGATGCATATAATCAGGTTAGCCAGATATACAGCGCTAACAACAAAATCAAGACACAGAAGACATCTTCAGCTAAGAAGAGTGACCACGTTGAGATTTCTGAATTTGGCAAGGTTCTTCAGACAGCGAAGCAGGCAGTTGGTGAAAGCTCAGACATCAGGGAAGATAAAATAGCAGAATTAAAAGCTAAAATTGACAATGGAACTTACGAAGTAAGTGGAGAAAGCTTTGCTGACAAGATATTAGAGAATTATCAGAATTACGGAAGAATTTAATGTAGAAAGGGAAGCTTATAATGGCAAGTCTTATTGAAGTATTGATTAATACTCTAGATGAAGAGAACAATGAATATGTCGAACTTTTAGAAATATCCAAGAGAAAGACACCAATAATTGTCAAGGGAGATGTAGAAGCTCTCAAGAACATTGTTGCTGAAGAACAGGTATATGTAGACAGAATAGCTAATCTTGAGAACAAGAGAATAGAAACTGTCAATGATATAGCAACTGTGCTAAGCAAGGATGCCGAAACTCTCACAGTCAGAGACATAATTAATTTACTAAAGGGTCAGGATCAGGTACAGCACAGGCTGGAGGAAGTTCACAGCAGAATCAAGTTAACACTAAACGATATGGTAGCTGTCAATGACATCAATAAGAGCCTTATACAGGATTCTCTTGACATGGTAGAATTTAACATCAATCTGATAAATGGATTGAACGGTGCACCGGAGGTCAATAACTATACGAAGAATGCGTATAGTGTGAACACATACATTGACCCACCGAAGTTTGATGCGAAGAATTAAGAAAGGTAAGTGAAAATATGGCGGGAATGACAAGCATTTATGTTGGCGTGGCAGGATTACAATCCAGTCAGAATGCAATCAACACAACTGCACACAATTTATCCAATGTAAATACAACAGGATATGTAAGACAACAGCATATATTCAGCGATCGCACATATAACAATATAGGAAGCTCTGCAACCAGCTATATGCAGGTTGGCGTTGGTGTCGATTCGGTAGCAACCAGCAGAGTAAGAGATATATTGCTTGATGCAGCTTACCGTAAGGAAAATGGAAGAGGCGGTTTCTATGAAGCACAGTATGAAGCAGTAACTGAGATAGAGACTATAGTTGGAGAAACAGAGGGCGTGCAGTATCAGAATACCATAGAGAATATGTGGAATTCAATAAATGAGATGGCAAAGACACCAAGCAGTATAGTTGCACGTTCAGAACTAGTTATGTATGCTGAAGAATTTCTTAACAGATCACAGAGCATATACAATAGTTTAATAGATTACCAGAAGAACCTTAATTCACAGATAAGTACATTGGTGGACAAGGTTAACTCATATGGAGAGAAGATAACAGATCTTAACAAAAAGATTGCCAGTGCCGAGGCAGCAGGAATAGAAAGAGCCAATGATTTACGAGACCAAAGAGATTTGGCATTGGACGAATTATCTAAGATAGTTAAGACTTCATACGATGAAAATGAAAATAATATTGTTACTGTTAAGGTAGAAGGAGTTCCATTTGTAACTGAAGATGCAGTATTTCCAATGGAGACCAAGGTTATGCAGCATGATGCAGATAAGGGTTCAACATATCTTACCTGCGTGTGGCCTCAATTAGATGATAACGAAGTGTTCAGTGATTTAGAACAGGAAATATCAACAGTTAACAATAATGACATAGGAGAATTAAAGGGATATATTTTGGCAAGAGGTGATTATGTTGCCAATTACAAGAGCATCCCACAGATAACAGATTATGATACAACAACAGCAGAGGGACAGAAAGCATATCAGGACGCTGTTGAACAATACGAAAAAGAAGTAAAGCCATCATCAGTTATGTCAATGCAGGCAATGCTTGATACTCTGGTAAATGGAATCGTAACATCCATAAATGACATATTATCGCCAACAACCACCAAGACATTTACGGCGGCAGATGGTACTGTATATACAGATGCAAGAGTACTTGATACAGATAATTGTTCGGTGGGTGAGGACGGCGAGCTGCCTCCAAGAGAGTTGTTTACAAGATTATATACAGACAGATACACGGAAGTGCAGGGCAATGATGGTAATACATATTATGTATATAACGAGAACAATACATTTGGAACTGAATCACTATACACGTTAAGCAATATGGAAATGAACCAGGAAGTGGTAGAGGATTATTCAAAGCTTCCATTTAAGAATCTGGAAGGCGAAGCGGACATGAAGATGGGAGAAAAACTCCTAAGTGCATGGGAAACACCATTTGCAAGCCTTAATCCGGACAATCTTACACCTAAGACTTTCAAGCAATATTATAATGAGGCAATTTACAATATTGGAAATAGAGGAAGCCTATACAAAGCTATCTCGGAGAATCAGGTTACAGCCACATCCGAGATAGACGCCAAACGACAGGAGATAACAGGCGTATCCTCTGATGAAGAACTGACTAATATGATTAAGTTTCAAAGTGGATATAACGCATCATCAAGATATATCAATGTTATAAGCGATATGCTTGAGACAATAATATCACAGCTTGGAAGATAACAGCACACAATAGAAAGGCGGCGAACTGATGGCATCGACATTTTTTGGACTTACAATAGCAACATCTGGTCTATATACAGCAAATGCTGGTTTGACAACAACAGCACACAATATATCAAATGAAAATACACCGGGATACTCAAGACAGGTTGCCAATCAGAGCGCAACAGATGCAATAAGAGTATATCAGTCATATGGAATGGTAGGCTCAGGAGTTACAGTAACAGACATTTCCCAACTCCGTAATGAATATTATGATGTTAAGTATTGGGATAATAATACCAAGCTTGGTGAACAGTCGGTTAAGAATACATATAATCTTCAGATAGAGGATTATTTCAATGAAATGGACGTTGATGGATTTACAACTGAATACGAGAATTTGTTTAACTCACTCAAAGAACTACAGGGAAATCCAAATGATGTTACACTTAGATCAGAAGTTCTTAACTATGCACAAAGTCTTGCAGATTACTTTAATGATATTCAGACAAAGCTCACATCATTACAACAGGAATGTAATACAGAGGTAAGTAATAAGGTTGATCAGGTTAATACAATTACTAACCAGATAGCAGCCATCACCAAACAGATTAACACAGTTGAATTGACAGGAAAAAAAGCTAATGATTTACGAGATCAGAGAGCACTTTTAGTAGATTCACTTTCAGCAATTGTCCCTGTAGAAGTAAAAGAAGAAATGAATGCTAACAACCAGCTTGATTACTCTGTGAAAGTAGGCGGATTTACACTTGTGGACAACTATTATGCCCATGACCTTAAGGTAGTATCAAGGGAAGATAAGCAGAATGATACAGATATAGATGGAATATATGACATTTATTACAATTATGATGATAAGACAAAATCCGGAACAGAATTCAATGTTCAGTCATTGGGACTCACAGGGGAACTCAGAGGAATCTTGGATGTAAGAGACGGAGATAACGGAACAAATGTTAATTACAAAGGCATACCTCATTATTTAGAAAGAATTAATGACTTTAACGAGGCGTTTGCTGATTTGTTTAATGATGTTCACCACGAAGGCTACAACCTTTATGGAGATAAGGCAACAGACATAGATATTTATGTTATAGGTACTGACGGCAAGCTGATGGTTAATGAGGAGCTTATTAAGGATCCTAAGCTTCTTGCTACGTCAAGCTCCGAGATACATAATGGGGTTGGCAATGCAGGAATAGTAGATGAATGGATTAAGCTTCAGGACAAAACAGTACTGCAGAACGCTTCAGCTACAGATTATCTTCACAGTATTGTTTCCGAAATTGCAGTATCAACTAAGAAAGCATCCACAATGCTAAAGAATTATGAGAATATTCAAAAAAGTGTCAAGAATCAGAGATTATCATTTTCAGGAGTAGATGGTGATGAGGAAGCAATGAATCTTGTGAAATATCAGGAAGCTTATGAACTGTCAGCCAAGATGATTAAGACAATGTCTGAATTATTTGATAAGCTGATTAATGAAACAGGCGTGTAGGAGGAGATAATTCATTATGAGAATAACTAACGGAATGATGGTAAATAATACCCTTACCAATATCAACAATAACAAGACAAAAATGGATACCCTGAATACACAGCTATCCACAGAGAAAAAAATACAAAGACCTTCAGAGGACCCTATCGTAGCGATTAGATCACTTAGATTTAGGTCAACTTTATCTGAGATTGAGCAGTATACAGAGAGAAATATACCGGATGCTGAATCATGGCTTGCTGTTACAGACGATGCTCTTGGAAATGTAGTAAAGATTCTTGGAGATATTACAACATATTGTAATCAGGCAGTCAACGGATATTACCAAAATGATGACAAGCAGACAATAGTGGAGACACTTAAGGCATTTAGAGATCAGATATTTGCAGATGCTAATACTGACTGCGCCGGAAGAACAATATTTACAGGCTATAAGACTGACACAACCTTAACATTTGTAAAGGATGAGCCGGACACTAAGTTTGAGATAACAGAAGGCTTCACAAAAAATGATTTTGATAGTATTAGAAAAATCAGCAACAGTGTAGATATCAGCGGCATCACAATTACAAACGTAGCAGATTACGATATAGATGCACTTGAAACACCAGAATATACCGATGCTTACAGAGTTCAGCTTGCATATGATTCTCTTGACAGTACAGGAACACCGGACATTACATATTACAATATTGATGCTGATGGAAATAAGGTTGAAGAGGGAACTATAGCTGTTAATACAGTCAGTGCAGATGATGCAGGAGCATACCAGCCAGCAGATGACGAGGTTAACTTTATTCCTGAGACAGGCGAATATATATTTGGAAAAAATGCATACGCTGATTTGACAACATATGATGGTTTTGATGTAACATATTCAAAAACAGGTTTTGACAAGGGTGAACTTAATCCAATACATTATTTTGATTGTAAGAACGTTGGAACAGGTATAGAATATACTGCAAAGGAACAGGATATCAAATACGAGATAAACTTTAATCAGACATTACAGATTAATGTCCAGGGCAGTGATGTATTTACACATGATATGACTAGAGATTTGGATGATGTAATTAATGCGGTAAATACTGTATCTGATATAGAAAGCAAGATAAGCCAGCTACAGTTTATGTACGACAGCGCAGAAGAGGACAGTGCAGAAAGAGCTAACCTTCAGGTGTTGATGGATAATTGTAATCGAGAACTTGATTTCGCAAAGGATGAATTGGAAAAAAGATTTTCAAATTCACTTACAAAGTTCCAGGAGCATCAAAATAATGTTAGTATGGCGAGAGCAGATGTAGGTGCAAGAGAACAGCGTCTTGAACTTACAAGTGACAGATTAGCAACACAGAAGACTACCGTTAAGTCACTCAAGAGTACTAACGAAGAAGTTAACGTAACAGAAATAGCAGTGCAGTTCAAGGAGGCAGAAAGCATATATGATGCTTCGCTTGCGGCAGCAGCTAAGGTTGTACAGAATAAATTAATCAACTTTATTTAATAAAGTGCTAGAAATCGTAGCAGGAAGAAGGTATTGAATGAATATTTACACTAAATTATTTGGGGAAATTGCAGTTGATGTAAATAAAGTAATCACATTTGATAATGGCATAATAGGGTTTGATAACTGCAAACAGTATATGCTTATACATGATTCTGATAAGAATGACAACAAAATTATATGGCTCCAGTCAATCGATGAGCCGGAGCTTGCACTTCCGATTATGAATCCACTTGAAGTGTGTCAGGATTATAATCCTGTAGTGGAGGATGAACTGTTAAAACCACTTGGTGAGCTTTCAGATGAACCACTGGTGTTTGTAGTACTAACAGTGCCTAACGACATAACAAAGATTACTGCTAATTTTAAGGCACCTGTTGTTATTAATGTCTCAACCTTAAAGGGAAGTCAGATTATAGTTGAAAATGATGATTACCATGTAAAACATCCTATTTATGATGCTATTAAGCAGCAAAACGGAAAGGATGGTGAGTAGTATGCTCGCATTATCCAGAAAAAAAGACGAAGCTATAATTATTAATAATAATATTGAAATAACAATTATAGATGTTAAAGGTGATCAGGTTAAGCTTGGCATATCTGCTCCAAAATCTGTACCAATTTATAGAAAAGAAGTGTATGTTCAAATAGAAGAATCTAACAAGGAAGCAACAAATTCAACAGGAATAGACGCATTAAAAAATTTGTTGAAATAGTAAGGTTAATTTTTCAATCTATTTTCCGATATATAGTTTATCAATAAATATTTTTCACACGGAGGTGAATGTACGATGGGAATTGAAGGAATAACAGATGCAGTTGCATCATATCAGAACACAAACACACAGGCACAGAGTCAACAACCAGTATCTTCTGTAGACGGAGTATCTGAGAATATTACTCAGAACCCAATAGCACAGGAGGTGCTAACCGTACAGGATAAGGAAACAACAGATGATAATACACCTGGAGAACAGAAGCAGGATGGTAAGCAGCCATCTAAGGACACAGTTAAGCAGACTTTGAGTGATATTAATAAGAAGCTTAACACAACAGAATGTGTTTGGGGCGTTGATGATGCCACAGACAGAATAACAATCAAGATTGTTGATAAAGAGACTAAGGATGTTATCAAGGAATTACCACCTGAGAAGACTCTTGAGATGATAGCCAAGGCATGGGAACTGGCTGGAATTCTTGTTGATGAGAAACTTTAATATAATGAATGAAGAAGCGGTCTAATCAGGCTTCGGAACGGAGAGAAATATGGCAATTAAATTATCAGGAATAGTTTCTGGTATGGATACTGATGCAATGGTTGAAGAACTTGTATCGGCATACAGTACTAAGAAGGATAAATATGTCAAAGCTCAGACTAAGCTTGAATGGAAGCAGGATGCATGGAAGGCTTTGAATACGAAGATATATGGATTTTATACTAAGTCATTGTCTAATATGAGATTTAGTACAGCTTTCGATAAGAAGGTGGCATCATCCACATCTACGAAAGCAACCATTACAGCGAGCTCTAATGCTGTTATTGGAACACAGACCTTGAAGATTAACCAGCTTGCCAAGGCAGGATATCTTACAGGTGGCGTTGTTAAGAACATTGATGGCAAGACTAAGATAAAGGGTGATACTAAGCTTAAGGATTTGGGAATAGTTGATGGCTCATCATATTCTGTAACTGTTGGCGGCAAGACAACTGATATCACAGTTAATGAAGATACCACAGTTAATCAGATGATTGCGAATTTGAAGGATGCCGGTGTTTCAGCAAGCTTTGATGAAACTAATCAGAGATTCTTTATCAATGCTAAGAACAGTGGGAAAGCAGGAGATTTCTCTATTACAGCCAACTCATCAGATGGAATTGAGTCACTTAAGGCAATGGGATTATATACAACATCCACAAGTGATATGTCCACATATAGCAATATGGCAGCAATGGATGTTGACGTAGCCACAGAGAAGGAATACGAGAAGAAGAAGACGGCATATACAACCGCAGATGCTCAGACTAAGCTTTTGGAAGCTCAGATTAAGGCATATGATACGGAGAAGACGAAGCTTGAAGATAAGAAGCAGATAGCTGAATACAAGGCAGATTATGCAGCTATGTCAGACGAGGATAAAGAGACTGAAACAGCCAATGTCAATGATAGAATAGCTGACCTTGAAGCCAAGAAGAAAGCTGACTTGACAGATGATGAGAAGAAGGAGCTGACAACTCTTAAGAATCAGCTTACTGCAATAAAGGATGTCGACAAGAACTTAGGAAATGATACATATACAGAGGACGACAAGCAGGCATATATAGATTCTCTTACTAAGGATGTAGATGATATAGGAGCAGACATTGATACACTTAGCAATAAGTCAGAAGCTAATCAGGCTATATTAGATGGAACTGCAGATGCAGATGAACTTGGATACAGCGATATTGATTCCTATGTGGAGAGTCTTAACAATAAGATTGATGAGGATAACGAAGCACTCAAGGACAGCATTAAGGAATTCTACACAACGCAGAAGGCAACAGGACAGGAAATGGTTGATGCTTATGATGTCATTCAGAGCTACAGCAGTATAGCTGAGCCAAGTGAAGAAGAGACAGCAGCATACAACGCTGCTATTGACAAGCTTGGAATGGGTGAAGGAACAGCGGTAAGAATTTCCGGTGCAGATGCGTCAATTACACTTAATGGTGCTGAATTCACATCTACTAACAATAGCTTTTCAATTAATGGGCTGACAATTCAGGCTGACGCTCTGACAGATCCTGACGAGACCATAACAATAACAACCAATCAGGATACTCAGGGAATCTATGATATGGTTAAAAGCTTTCTTAAGGATTACAATACACTTGTTAATGAGATGGATTCATTATATAATGCTTCTTCAGCTAAGGGATATGAGCCTCTTACAGATGATGAGAAGGAAGCTATGACAGATACAGAGGTTGAGAAGTGGGAGACCAAGATTAAGGATGCACTTCTTAGAAGAGACTCAACACTTGATAGTGTAACTAATGCTATGAAGGACGCAATGAACAAGTCATTTAGTATTGACGGAACCTCATATAGTCTTTCAT
Organism: uncultured Lachnospiraceae bacterium; assembly: GCA_964492545.1. Taxonomy (GTDB): domain Bacteria; phylum Bacillota; class Clostridia; order Lachnospirales; family Lachnospiraceae; genus RGIG1934. The sequence goes on along the minus strand of CAZBKO010000056.1, from coordinate 1,778 downwards.
CATTTGGAATCAAGACCTTGGGCTATTTCACATCATCTGATAATGAGAAGGGAGCATATCATATTGATGGTGATAGCGAGGATTCATCAACATCGGGTAATAAGGACAAGCTTCTAAAGGCAATAGCCAATGACCCGGATAAGCTGACAAGCTTCTTTAACAGCCTTGCAGAGAATATGTACACTCAGCTATCCAATAAGATGAAGACATCCTCAGTAAGCAGTGCTTATACAGTATACAATGATAAGCAGATGAAAAAGGATTATGAAGATTATGATGATGTTATTGATAAATGGGACGAGAAGATAACAGCTTACGAGGAAAAATATCGTAAACAGTTTGTTGCGATGGAAAAAGCAATGTCTAGTATGAACTCACAGCAGTCACAGTTAAGTTCACTTCTTGGACAATAATAAATCGAATTACTTGAAATATACGAAAGGCGGATTACATTATGGCATTACCTAATCCATACTCGAATTATGCTAACAGCAAGGTCCAGACTTCTTCTCCTGCACAGCTTACACTTATGCTGTATGACGGAGCAATTAAGTTCTGCAATGTTGCAATGATAGCAATTGAGAATAATCAAATAGAAAAAGCAAATATTAATATTAAGAAGGCACAGAGAATAATAGAGGAATTCAGATCAACACTTAATTTCAATTATCCGATTGCCAAAGAATTTGATAAGGTGTATGAATACATTTACAGAAGACTTGTAGATGCCAATATCAAGAAGGATAAGGACATATTGGAGGAAGCTATGGGACACATCAGAACGATGCGTGAAACCTGGATTGAGGTTATGAGAGCAACTAAGCATCCCACGGGGGTAATATAGTATATGGACAATAACAAAGAATACATTGAAATACTTATTGACAGTCTTAAGAAGAAGATATCTATTTTAGATGAAATTAAAAACGCTAATGAGAAGCAGAGAATTATTGCAATGGAAATGAACATTGATGATGGCAGCTTTGATGAGATTGTTCAGACAAAGGACATGCTGATAGCAAGACTTAATGAGTTGGACAAGGGATTTGATACTGTGTATAACAGGGTCAAGGATGAGCTGACAATTAATTCGTCACATCATATAGTGGAGATTGCAGAGCTAAAAGGACTAATAAGCACCATAACAGGAATGGGCATGGATATTCAGGCACAGGAAAAGAGAAATGAAGAGCTTATAATGAGAAGCTTCGACAATATGCGAAGAAAAGTCAACGATACTAAGACAAGCAGAAAAGTAGCAGCTAATTATTATCAGACCATGTCAAAATCTAACTATGTAGAACCACAATTTATGGACAAAAAAAAATAACTAAAAAATAGATTTTTTTACAAAAAAGTATAAAGTATTCAAAATTATATCCGATATATATATCAAGCAAGACAACATACGGTAATTAATCTTAACAGTATCCTGTTAAGGTAATTATATAGAACAATTAATTTATCACAAGTAGCATGGATGCTACTTACAATTCAAGGAGGAATTATTATGGTAGTACAACACAATCTTACAGCGATGAATACTAACAGACAGTTAGGCATCACAACAACTAATCAGGCTAAGTCAACAGAGAAGTTATCATCAGGTTACAGAATCAACCGTGCAGGTGATGATGCTGCAGGCTTAACAATCAGTGAGAAGATGAGAAGCCAGATCAGAGGACTTAACAAGGCATCTGCTAATGCTCAGGATGGTGTATCTTTAATTCAGACAGCTGAAGGTGCTTTAAATGAAGCTCATTCAATTCTTCAGAGAA